>JAIOQI010000072.1 GCA_021413445.1 Alphaproteobacteria bacterium
ATATAGAGATCGACTTTCTTGCCGCCCATGGTGGTGAAGGTGTCGTGGATATGGCCGAGCTTCCCGGCGACAAGCGCAAACAGGTAGCAGGGCTTCATGAAGGGGTCTTCCCAGACGGCGAAGTGCCTGCCGTTGCCGAGGTCGCCCTTGCCGGTGCAGTTGCCGTTGGAGAGAAGGATCGGGCAGGAGCCCTTGTCGGCCTCGATGCGGGTGGTGAATTTGGTCATGACGTCGGAACGGTCGAGGTAATAGGTGATCTTGCGGAAGCCTTCCGGCTCGCACTGGGTGCAGTAATTGCCGCCGGAGCTGTAGAGCCCTTCGAGCGCGGTGTTTTTCTCCGGATAAATTTCCGTTGTGACGTCGAGCGTGAAGGTATCGGGAACATCCAGGATGGTCAGGCTGTTTTCGTCGGTCGCATAGCGGTTGGAGGACAGCGCCTCGTTATTCATCGCCAGAGATTTCAGCGCCAGCTCCTGCCCGTCCAGCACGAGGTTTTTGGCTTCCTTGTTGACGCGTTCGAAGGTTGTTTTCGCCTTCACCGTGGTCGCGCCGCTGCGGATGTCGAAAACGAGATGAACGTCCCTGACTTTGAAATCCGGCTTTTTATAGTCTTTGAGATATTTGGCTTGCGGCGCGGTATCGGTGCGGGTCATGGCGGGGCTCCCTTTCAATTCCTGTGCATATAGGGTAAGGGGAGCTTGTGTGTAAGTCGAGACTATTCCTCGTCGAAAACGGTGTCCTGGGGTTTGAAACCGTCTTGCGCATTTTCCTTATCCTGAGCGCGGCCTTTTTCAATATACTGCCACAGCTCGCTGAGGACTTTTTCGACGCCTTCGCCGCTGATAGACGAGATCAGGTGCACTTTTTTGCGTATCGCCTTGGAGAGGATTTTTTGCTGGTCTTCGGACACTTCCTGGCCGAGCGCGTCCATTTTATTGAGAACGATCACTTCCGGTTTTTTGGCCAGCCCGCCGCCATAGGCTTTCAGCTCCTTGCGGATGGTTTTGTAGGCGCCGACAATGTCGTCCTGCGTGATGTCGATGAGGTGGAGGAGGACGCTGGTGCGCTCGACGTGGCCGAGGAAACGGGTGCCGAGGCCGTGGCCCTCATGCGCCCCTTCGATGAGGCCCGGAATGTCCGCCATCACGAATTCACGGCCATGGACATAGACCACGCCCAGGTTAGGGACGAGGGTGGTGAAGGGGTAGTCGGCGATCTTCGGCTTGGCGCGCGAGACGATCGAGAGGAAAGTCGATTTTCCGGCATTGGGCAGGCCGATGATGCCGGAATCGGCGATCAGCTTCAGGCGCAGCCAGACGGCTTTTTCCTGTCCCGGCCAGCCGGGCAGGAATTTGCGCGGGGCGCGGTTGGTGGCGGACTTGAAGTGCGCGTTGCCGAAACCGCCGTCGCCGCCCTTCAGGAACATCATCCTCTCGCCCGGCGTCATCATGTCGGCGAGAACGGTCTCCTTGTCTTCATCGAGGATGACGGTGCCGAGGGGAACCCGGATGACCATGTCCTTGCCGTCCGCGCCGGTGCGGTTGGCGCCTTCGCCGTGGTGGCCGACTTCGGCGCGGAAGTGCTGGGTATAGCGGAAATCGATGAGGGTGTTGAGGTCCTCGACGCATTCAAAGATGATATGCCCGCCACGCCCGCCATTGCCGCCGCAGGGGCCGCCCATGTCGATATACTTCTCGCGGCGGAAGGCCACGGCGCCGGCGCCGCCCTTTCCGCTTTCGAGGTATATTTTCGCTTCGTCGAGGAATTTCATCTTGTTATCCAAACAAAAAGCCGGAGAAGATATTTCTCCGGCTTTTTAAACTGTTTTTTCAGCCTTCGTATTAAGCTGCTTCTGTCTCCGGAACGATGGAGATGTATTGGCGGCCTTTGATGCCGCTGTGGAATTTCACCCGGCCGGTAATTTTGGCGAAGATGGTATGGTCTTTGCCGATGCCGACGAACTTGCCCGGATGGTATTCAGTGCCGCGCTGGCGGACAATGATGTTTCCCGGAACAACCAGCTCGCTGCCGTACTTCTTTACGCCAAGCCTTTGACCAGCTGAGTCGCGACCGTTTCTGGAACTGCCGCCCGCCTTATGGTGTGCCATAGTTTCTTACTCCTTAAAACTTAACCTTTAATGTCTGTGATCTTCAACACAGTCAGATTCTGACGATGGCCGTTTTTGCGGCGATAGTTCTGACGGCGCTTCTTTTTGAAGACGATGATCTTGTCGTCTTTCTTCTGGTTGAGCACGGTGGCTTTCACGCTCGCGCCCGCAACAGTCGGGGCGCCGATTTTGGCGTTGCCGTCGTTGCCGATAAGCAAAACATGATCCAGTGTGACTGAACCGCCGATTGCGGTGTCGAGTTTCTCAACTTCGATAATATCGTCTTTCGCGACACGATATTGCTTACCACCGGTTTTAATGACTGCGTACATGGTTATTACCGTTTACTTTCAAGTGTTTCGTATAGGACGCCGCCGCGCTGAAACCATCCATGATTCCGCCGCAAACGATGCCGAGATCAGGGAATATAACTCTTAAACCTACTATGTCAAGAAATTTCATGGGCGTATCAAACAAAAACCCCCGCCGGGGGAGGCGGGGGTTCTGTTTTTGGGTAATCAAGTGGGGTTTGGGGGGTTCAGGGGAGTTAGCTTCCTGCTTGATTACCCTGGCGGACCGGTTAAGGCCCGACCAATTTGAATTCCGTTTGTCTGATACATCATAATAAAACGCTACACGATTCAAAAATCAAGCAAATTCTTATCTTGGGATGTGGAATATTTCATGTATTACATAATACATATGTTTTGGTAGGGGGTGTATTATCGCTTTTTTTCGGAGTAGTTTAGTTAATGATTGCAGTGAATAACTATATACAAATAATTGATATTTAAAGGTTTTTGACAGCGTCAAGCACATCTTCGGCGTGACCATCCACCTTAACTTTGCGCCAGATTTTTCTAATGATGCCCTCTTTATCTATCAGGTAAGTTGCCCGCTCTATCCCCATGTATTTCTTGCCGTACATGGACTTTTCGCCCCAGACGTCAAACGAATCGCAGATGCTGCCGTCCAGGTCGCTGATGAGGGTGAAGGGTAGTTCGTATTTGTCCGCAAATTTTGCATGCGACTTGAGATCGTCTTTGGAGACCCCGAAGATTTTGGCGTTCATCTTTTTAAAGCGGGGCAGGCTGTCGCGGAAGGCGCACGCTTCTGTGGTGCAGCCGGGCGTGTCATCCTTCGGGTAAAAGTAGAGGACGACATGAGAGCCTTTCAGGTCGCTCAGGGAGAGAGGGCCTTCGGATGTCATGCCTTTAAAGGCGGGGGATTTGTCGCCGATGTTGAGTGTCATTTTTATAACCTCGGAAAAATTCCTATTTTGGGTTCTTGTTTGAGCAGGTTTTGGTGCGGGCCCAGCGTCAGCATGCCGCCGCCGAAAAGGCCGATATTTTTGAGAGCCTTGCCGTCAAAGCCGGCAGAAAGAGTCTCTGGGGGTAATTTAAGCTGGAACCCGTAGTCGGCATTTTCCAGCTTTTGCAGTAATCCCGCGGGGAGTTCGGGTTTGTTCAATTCCACCAGGAAGAAGCGCGTATCTTTCTGCAGCAGCTGACGGCCGGCTTTCTGCCGGTCCTCGAACCAGGAAGCGTCTGCGACCGGGATCAGGAGATGGGAATTCGCCTGGAAATATTTTTTCAGGCCCTGCATGAATTTGGAATAGGCATTGAAGTCGGGATTTTGGGGGCGGTAGTCCAAGAAAATCACGGCAACGATATTTCCCTGGTATGTCCAGTCATCGATCAGGGTCTTGATTTTTGCGAAGGTTGCTTCCGGCTTCTTCGGCAGGGCGTCAAAGCGCAGCAGCAAGTTGAGCTGCCGCTGGGCGAAGGTCGCAGGAGGCATGCCCTGATGGATAAATTCAGCTTTGCCCTCTGCCGTATATTTGAATTCTCCCTGAGCGATAGTCACGGGAAGATCATCGTCGGGAATCACGGCGGCAGTCGCATCGGGGCCGGCATAATAGCCGGTAATGATATTGATTTCTTTCCCGGTATCCCGGGATGGCGGGTGCATGTCATACCAGCTCATGATACCGACGGTGGCGGCCAGAAGCAGAACGGAAAACAGGGTCAGAATTTTATCGTTCATGCCTTTTGCTCTCGCGTGCTGCTCCATTCGATCATCAGGCTATAGGCGACGGCGAGAATGGTGGGGCCGATAAAGACGCCGATAAAGCCGAAGGCCATAACGCCGCCCAGAATGCCGAGCAGGACCAGCAGCAGCGGCAGGTCGCTGCCGAGGCTGATGAAGTAGGGCTTCAGGAAGTTATCCACCGAACTGATAACCAGCACCCCCCAGATGATTAGAAAAATCCCCCAGGTGGTATTGCCTTCCGTATAGAGCCAGAGGGCGGCCGGTATCCACAGCAGCGGCGGGCCCATCGGGATGAAGGAAAGGAAGAATGTCATGAGCCCGAGGAAGGTGGCGCCCGGCACGTCGGCGATCCAGAAGCCGAAGGCGGCCAGGGCCCCCTGTGCGACGCCGGTGCCGATTATTCCATAGACAACGCCGATCAAGGTGTTTTTGGAGACATCGAGGATGTGCTGTCCGCGCTCGCCGCCAAATTTCTCGATCAGGTTGCCGAGCCGGACGGCCACCCGGGTGCCGTATCTGAAGAAGAAATAGGAGATCAGGACGCCCAGGGTGATATCCAGCAGGCCGCGGCCGACCGCCCCGCCCATGTGGATCAGTTTCTGCGAAGTGGGGGCTGCGTATTCCTGAAGGGCGGCGCTGAGGCGTTCTTTGTCGTTTGCGACGAGTGTCCAGTATTTTTCCAGATGGAGGCCGACGTAGGGGATGTCCTGGAGGAGCTTTGCCGTGTCCTCGGTCTTGTTCTGCAAGGTGCCCTGCACGGCGCTATATACTTTGGTGAAGTTCTCGGCGATGCCGGTGCCGATGATGACCAGCGGGAAGATGAAACAGGCGGCGAGCAGGCAGGTCATCAGGAAGGCGGCAAGGGCGGTGCGGCTGTGCAGTTTGCGGCTCAGCCAGGCGAAGGCCGGCCAGGTGGCGAGGGTGAGGATGGTCGCCAGCAGGAAAGCCGGAAAAAACGGCGCCATGACGACCAGGGCGCCGATCAGGATAACGGTGACCCCGGAAATGCCGGCGATGAGCTGGTAGATCTGGTTTTTGTCTTTGAAATCGAAGTCGATCATGCGGCAGCCCTTATTGTGTCTTCCCAAGTCCCGGTGACTCCACTATAGTAATCTTTCATACTTTTGCAAATACACAGAGGTTCATGTTATGGGTTTGATGAAGCAACTGCTCCGTAAGAAATTGCCTGCCGACGTCGTCAGGGAAAAGCACGGTCTCATGAAATGCCTGACGGCGTGGGACCTCACCTTTCTGGGCGTGGGGGCCATTATCGGAACCGGTATTTTTGTCCTGACCGGCATCGCGGCGGCAACCCAGGCGGGGCCGGCGGTTGTCCTTTCTTTCGTGGTGGCGGGGATTGCCTGCGCCTTTGCAGCCCTGTGTTATGCGGAGCTTTCCGCCAGTGTCGGCGGGTGCGGCAGCGCTTATGGCTACTCTTATGCAGCGTTTGGCGAATTTATTGCATGGATTATCGGCTGGGACCTGATCCTTGAGTACGGCGTCAGCGTTGCGGCGGTCGCCAACGGCTGGTCCGGCTATTTCAACAACGCGCTGACGGCAATCGGTTTCGGGCTGCCGGAATACCTGACCAAAGGCCCTGCCGCCGGGGGGGTTGTGAATATTCCCGCCGTGGCGATCATCCTGCTCCTGATGGGGCTGCTGATTACCGGCGTCAAGCAGAGCGCGCGCATTAACCAGGCCATGGTTTTCATCAAGCTTCTGGCGATTTCTATTTTCGTCGGCGTGGCGATTTTTCATGTGCATCCCGAGCACTGGACGCCGTTTGCGCCCTTCGGCTGGTTCTCCACGACGCCGGACGGCAAGACGGTCGGCATCCTGGCCGGGGCCTCTTTGGTGTTCTTCGCCTATGTCGGTTTTGACGCGGTATCCACGGCGGTGGAGGAAGCCGAGAATCCCCAGCGTGATGCGCCGATCGGCATTCTCGCCTCGCTGATTTTTTGCACGGTGATTTATATTATCGTGTCGGGGCTTTTGACGGGGATCGTTCCCTATACCGAACTGAATGTGTCATCTCCGGTGGCGCATGCGCTGGAACTGATCGGCGTCAACTGGGCTTCCGCGCTGGTCGCAACGGGCGTTATTACCGGCCTGACTACCGTCATGCTGGTGCTGTATTACGGCCTTACGCGCATCCTGCTTTCGATGTCCAGTGACGGGCTGCTGCCGAAGTTTTTTTCCGTGGTGAATAAAAAAACCCGTACGCCGGTCAAGAATACAGTGGCATGCGGCGTCGTCATGGCGATCATGGCCGGCGTCCTGCCGCTGGGGCTTTTGGCGGAGCTGGTCAACATTGGAACGCTGGCCGCTTTTGTGCTGGTATGCGGCGGGGTCATCGTCCTGCGGAAAACGAATCCGAAGATGAAACGGCCTTTTCAAATGCCTTTTGGCATCGTGCTGCCGGTTCTGGGGGTTCTTTCCTGCGGCGCCCTTATCCTGTTTTTGCCGCTTGTGACGCATCTCCGTTTTATCGCCTGGCTGGCGTTGGGTCTGCTTGTCTATTTCCTTTATTCAAAGAAGCATAGCGCTTTAGAAGCCTGAGATTAAGTAAAATCCCTCTCCCCCGTTCCTGTTACGCATTAATACAGCTTTAACCAGGACGGGGCGAGAATGGGGGGTACGTAACAGGCTCTATTATTTTGGGGAGGTCCTGCATGAAACGGGTAATGGCTCTTTTTTTGGTAGGCATGCTGCTGATATTGGCGCGGCCGGTCCTTGCTGAAGAAGAAGGCGGGGTGGCCGCCAATGGCCCGCATCCGGAGTTCGAGTATATTGAGATGGATCCCCTGACCCTGCCGATCATCACGACAAAGGGACTGACCCAGCAGATCAGCCTGTCCGTATCGCTGGAGGTTCCGTTTGGCCAGAAGGTGGAATACGACGGCTTTAAGCCGCGCCTGGCGGATGCCTACATCCAGGATCTCTACGGCGCGCTGGGGGCGGGCTTCGGCATGATGAAGGGCAATGTTATTGACGTGCAGCAGATCAAGCAGCGCCTGACCTCCGTCACGGATAAAGTCCTGGGGCCGGATCACAAGGCTCATGACGTCTTGCTGCAGGTCGTCCAGCAGCGGCCGATGTAGTTTTTTTAACCTGATCTCAGATACTTTATCGCCAAATCGCGCTCGAACAGGTAGAGCAGGGTGCGCAGCGCCGTGCCGCGCGGGGAGAGCAGGTGCGGGTCCTTCTCCAAGATGAGCCGCGCGTCGTCAAAGGCCATTTTAATCAGCGCACTGTGGAATTCGATATTGGCGAGCCGGAATTCAGGAAAGCCGCTTTGCCGCGTTCCCAGCATTTCGCCGGCGCCGCGCAGCTTGAGGTCTTCTTCGGCGATGATGAACCCGTCTTCGGTGTCGCGGATGGTGGTCAGGCGTTTGCGCGCAATGTCGTTGATCTGCGGGTTGTAAAGGAGGATGCAGACGGATTTTTCCTTGCCGCGCCCGATGCGTCCGCGCAGCTGGTGGAGCTGCGCCAGGCCGAAGCGCTCCGCGTGCTCGATGACCATTACCGTTGCTTCCGGCACGTCCATGCCTACTTCCACGACGGTGGTGGAGACGAGGATGTCGATTTCCCCGCGTGAGAAGGCGGCCATGACGTCGTCTTTAAGCTGGGCCTTCATGCGGCCGTGCAGGAGCCCGACGCGCGGGCCGAAGCGCTGCTGCATGAGGAGATGGCGTTCCTCGGCGGCGGCAAGGTCGAGCTTTTCCGACTCTTCCACCAGCGGGCAGACCCAGTAGATGCGGGCATGGGCGTCGATCTTGCGGTGTAGCGCCTCCATGACTTCTTCCACCCGTTCATTGGAAATCAGGCGGGTGTCGATCGGCAGGCGCCCGGCCGGTTTTTCGTTCAGACGGCTGACGTCCATGTCGCCATAGACGGTCAGGGTCAGGGTGCGCGGGATCGGTGTCGCCGTCATCACCAGCACGTCGCACAGGCGGCCCTTGGCGGAGAGTTGCAGACGCTGGTGGACGCCGAAACGGTGCTGTTCGTCGATGACCACCAGGGCGAGGTCCTTGAAAGCGACGTCTTCCTGAAACAGCGCGTGGGTGCCGATGACGATGTGCGCTTCGCCGTTGGCCATCATCTCCAGCAGTTTTTCGCGGGATTTCCCCTTGTCGCGGCCGCTCAGGGTGACGACGTTCAGGCCGAGCCTGGCGGCGTAGGCGCCGATGTTGATTTCGTGCTGGCGGACGAGGATTTCGGTCGGCGCCATCATCACGGCCTGTCCGCCGCTGCCGATGGCGTGGATCATGGCCATGAAAGCCACCGCCGTCTTGCCGCTGCCGACATCGCCCTGCAACAGGCGCAGCATGCGCTCCGGCTGTCTCATGTCGTGCCTGATTTCCTCGATCGCCCGTTTTTGCGACGAGGTCAGCTCGAAAGGCAGGGCGGTGAGCGCCTTTTGATAGAGGGCCTCATCCCCGACGAGGCTCTGCCCCTTGTTGCTTCTTTGCTGCTGGCGGACTAGGGCGATGGTGAGCTGGTTGGAGAGCAGTTCATCATAGGCCAGCCGCTGCCGCGCCGGGTGGTCGGGGGACAAGTCCGCTTCGGACTGCGGGTGGTGGGCGGTTTTCAGCGCTTCATGCCAGCGCGGCCATTTTTGCTGCCGGAGCAGGGCGGCATCATGCCATTCCTCCAGCATGGGAACTTTTGTCAGGGCGGCGCGGATGATTTTCAGCGCCACTTTGTTGCTGAGGCCCGCCGTCAGCGGATATACCGGCTCCACCGTCGCCACTTTTTCCCTCTCATGCAGGGGGGCGATGACGTCGGGATGCGGCATTTGCAGGGTGCCGCTATAGACTTCCAGCTTGCCGCTGACGATGCGCTCTTCGCCCGGCGGAAGCTGCTGCGCCAGATAATCGCTTTTGACATTGAAAAAGATCAAATCGACCACGCCGGTCTCGTCATGGCACCTGACCTTGTAGGGCAGGGACGGCCTCCGGGGCGGGGCGTGCTCATCGACGGTGACGGTCAGGGTGGCCACCTGCCCGGACTGGGCCTCGGCGATTTTCGGGGAATAGCGGCGGTCGATGATGCCCGAGGGCAGGTGCCAGAACAGGTCCACCACCCGCCCGCCGGCCACATTTTCAAACAGTTTGGTCAGCCGGGGGCCTACGCCGGGGACAGCCTTCGTCGATTGGAAGAGCGGGTCAAGAACAAAGGGGCGCGTCACGGATTTTCCTTGATGAAATTTTTCAGTGCCGTATGTTATTCACTATGCCCCAAGAGGTTACAGAGAGCAATATAGCCATAAAACGCAAACAGCTTATTTTCCGCAGCTGGCATCGCGGCACGCGGGAGATCGACCTGCTGCTGGGCAGTTTTGCCGACGCGCACCTGCCGCATTTCGACGAACGGCAGGCGGCCCTCTATGACCGTTTCCTCAATAACAGCGATCCGGATATTTTCAACTGGATTACCGGACAGGAGCCCGTGCCGCCCGCCGAAGACAATGATGTGGTGGCGCTGCTGCTGAAGTTCTTTAAAACGGCATGACGATCTTGTCAGAGGCGCCCATCGCCCAAAGGATCGACAGCGCGCAGCTGTTGATGCTGAGGTATGATTTCATGACGATATTCTTTTCGCGGAAGATGGCGATGTAAATCAGCAGCACTGCGGCGACGACGAACGGGGTGAGGTAGCTGTAGTCGAGGTGCTTCAAAAACCGGCTGAGGGAAGCCGCGATCAGGAACATCAGGATCACGAAAATCGCGCTCAGCAGGGCGGGGATGGTCGCTCTTCCCAGCTTGCGGCGGTATTGCTCGATTAAAACGACAGTCGTAAAATCAAACACCGCCAGCAGCACGATGATGCAGGACACGAAGTAGGCGTATTGCACTGGTACGTGGTTATTGACGAGGAACGTTCCCAACAGGATCGAGGGTAATATAATCAGGAAGCTCCAGAGAATTGATTTGAGTTTTTTTTGCTCTGTCTTATGGCGTTTCAGCATGAGGGTCGCTCCTTTTCCGTGCAGCACAGATCGCTCATGATACAATGAGTCGGATAAAGAGTCTATTTTTGGCTAAATCGCTGTCCTAGCCGCCCCTGACCAGTTCATACAGGGCCACGGCCGCCGCATTGGAGACATTGAGGCTGCCGATGGGGCCCTGGGTGGGCAGTTTGACCAGCTCGTCGCAGTTTTCGGAAACAAGGCGGCGGAGCCCGCTGCCTTCCGCGCCAAGCACCAGCGCGGTTTTCCCGGTCAGTTTCAGCTGCGCCAGGGTCTGCTTGCCGTCCTCGTCGAGGCCGATGCAGAAGAAGCCGGCTTTTTTGAGCTGCTCCAGCGCGCGGCTGAGGTTCACTTCGCGGACCAGCGGAACATGCTCGACCGCGCCGGAAGCCGACTTCGCCAGCGTGCCGGTGACTTCCGGGGCGTGCAGCGTCTGCATGACGACGGCGATGGCGCCGAAGGCGGCGGCAGAGCGCAGGATCGCGCCGATGTTATGCGGATCGGTCACCTGATCCAGCACCAGCACCTTGGCGTTGTCAGGCGCCGTCAGCAGCAGGTCGTAGAGGGCTATTTCCTCGAGGGGCTGGCAATCCAGCAGGATGTCCTGATGCACGGCGTCGCGGGGGAGGAGGCGTTCGATGTCCTCTTTTTCCACCGTGGTGACTTCCGGCAGGGAGATGCCGTCGTCAAGGGCTTCGGCCCATGTTTCCTGGAGGGACTCATAGCCCTTTTCGGTGCAGAGCAGGCGCTGGTGGATGCGTTTCGGGTTGAGCAGGGCCTGTGTCACGGCATGGATGCCGTAGAGATAAGCGGAGGACGGCGCGCCATAGGACGGGCGGCTGGACTTCAGCTTCTGATAGGTTTCCGCAGAGTCCGGCGGAGCGCGGTCTGCGCCAAAGTCTTTTTTGGCCGGACGGTCGTCATAGCGCTCGTAGCTTTTTTGCGGGCGATCGTAGCGCTTTTCCTTGTTGTAGGGCTTCTTGTCGCCGAAGTCCTTGCGGCCTTCACCACCGGCGTATTCGCGTTTTTGGTAGGGTTTTTTGTCGCCGAAGTCCTTACGGCCTTCACCGCCGCCATATTCGCGTTTCTGGTAGGGCTTGTCGCTATAGCTGCGCTCGCGGGGCGGGCGGGAATCGCGGTCGCCGAATTCGCGCTTCTCGAAAGGTTTTCCACGCGGCCTGTCGCGGTTGTCATCTTCGCGGCGGGGACGGTCAAAGGAGCGCGCCGGACGGGCGTCACGGTCATAGGGGCGGGAAGAAGTGCGGCCCGGAGCGCGCGCCGGTCTGTCAGACCTATCCCCTTCAGATCTTTCACTAAATCCGCGTCCAGCCGGGCGGTCGCGATCGCGTCCGCGTGAGGAGGGGGCGCTGCCGCCCCTGCCGCCGAATTTTTGTCCGCCGGATCTCGGTTTGGACTGGAAACTTCTTTCTTTTTGTGACATAAATTTATTCCTTTGTTGACAGATCGGGCGGAATTTACCTTAATTCTTTACCGAAAGATAGCTTTATTTTGTGGAGGGGTGGCCGAGCGGTCAATGGCAGCAGACTGTAAATCTGCCCTCTTACGAGTTCGAAGGTTCAAATCCTTCCCCCTCCACCATTTTTTTCCCAGTTTTTGGCGGTTTCAGAGACTAGGCGCACAACTCTTAGGAGCGGTGGATTTCATTTCGATTTTAAACATAAAAATAGCTAAGGGTTAAGGTTTATGAAGATAAAGAAGGTTATTCTAAAAGGATTTAAACGTTTTCATGATTTGACAATTGATCTTGGAGAGAATCCCAAAAAAGTAATTGCACTTGTGGGCCCGAATGGAAGTGGAAAATCGAGTATCTTTGATGCCTTTGAGAGAAAGGGAGCTGATTATAAAGGCTCTAAAATTGGTGAAGTGCCGGGGTTTTATTCTAAGCGGTTATATAGCTCTGATCTAACTGATGATCACACGATCCAAATCGAATATACATTGCCTAATCAACAACTATCAAAAATTAGCTACTTAATTCGTTCGGCTTATCGGTTCACGGGACGAATCAATGTAACTTCTCTTACCCAGAAATCTGATATTGTGAATGACGACCAAAGACCGGCTACGTCTATCGATATGGACAGCCGACTTCAAGACAATTACGAGCGTCTTTTTGCGCAGTATGTTACTGAGATTCAGGATTCTGAATTAACTGGGAAAGCTCTTAAAGAAAAGCTCATTCAAGAAATCAACGGCGTTCTTCAAAAAGTCTTAGATATTAAGATAGTGAGTCTTGGAAATATTTTGGAGAATAACCAAGGCAAGTTCTTTTTTGAAAAGGGCACGTCAAAGAATTTCCCTTATGATAATTTATCCTCAGGCGAAAAAGAAGTGCTAGATATCATTATTGATTTGATTGTAAAAAGAAAAGTGTATACTGACACGGTATTCTGCATAGATGAGCCAGAGTTGCATTTAAATACTGCGATCCAAAGAAAACTGCTGGTGGAAATAGCAAAATTAATCCCTGAGAATTGCCAACTTTGGATCGCTACTCATAGTGTGGGGTTTCTGCGTGCGTTGCAGGAAGAACTCTCCTTGGATTGTCAGATACTTGATTTTTCGGAGGGGGACTTCGATCAAGCTATAAATATTCAGCCGATGCGAATTAGTCGTTCCAGTTGGCAAAGAATTTTTAAAACTGCACTTGAAGATTTGACCGGCCTTATAGCACCTAAAAAAATTATTTACTGCGAAGGTAGAATAGATCCAAATGCTGCAAATGAAGAATTGGGTTTTGATGCTTTAATATACAATGAGATATTTGGGCCCCATTTGCCAGATATTGCGTTTGTATCTAGTGGCGGAAGCACGGAGCCGCATATTTACGCAGAGTTTGCCATTGTAGTTTTTGGGAAGATATTAAGAGATATCAAGATTCTCCATTTGGCAGATCGAGATATTAACTCCGATGGATCTCTAATGACACCCGAACAGAGAACGGAGTGGATAGAGAAAAAACCAGTCATTAGAAGAATGTTAAAACGTCGAGAAATTGAAAACTATATTTTTGATTTTGAAATCTTAGCTTCAGCCTTTCCTGAGGTCACTCAAGATAAATACGCTCAAATTGTAACGAATATAGTAAACGATGATGTTAAGGCTAAATTTGCGCAAATTAGGGAACTCTGTGGCGATAATAATTTAAGTAGGAAAGAATTTTCGCTTATTCTAGCAAAAAAAATAGATCCGGGTACTGCCGTATATCAGGAGCTAACAGATTGTTTGGATCTAGACCGCCCTAGCTAGAATTTCTTAGTCTTCTACCTGAACCGCTACGCCTTCTTGGGTTCACTTAATTAAATGGGCGCTTTGATTGATAACGAAAATGAAAATCACGCAGAAACTCGCAAAAAAACTGAAAACACCCCGGCAAGTTCAGGAGTACCTGCGCCGCTTGCCCTATAATCGCGAGAAGAAAGGCGAAACATTATCTTCGGCCGAAACGGCCTTGCGCCGGGGCAGTCTGCATTGCTTCGAGGCCGCTTTCGCCGCGGCGGCTATTCTTGAGTATCACGGCTATCCCCCGCTGGTCATGAGCCTTGAGAGCCAGGACAATCTCGATCACGTGATTTATGTCTTCAAGAAAAGAAATCGCTGGGGCGCCATCGCGCTATCGCGGGATGAGGGCCTTCACGGGCGCCCGGCGCGCTATCGGTCGTTGCGGGATCTGGCCTGGAGTTATTATAATCCCTACGTCGATAAGTCAGGAAAAATTACGGCGTATCAGGTGGCCCACCTGGATGACTGCCAGGCCGACTGGCGGGAAAGCAAAAGGAACGTCTGGAAGGCGGAAAAATACCTGATCAAGCTGAAGCACAATCCTTTGAAATCCTCGAAAACCCGTTACAAAAAGCTGTTGCGAAATTACTTGCAGCGTGGGCCGGTGCCGCGGCAAAAGCATTGGTGGTAACGAAAAGCCCGCTGTTTTAATCGGATACTTTTTTCAGGAATTCAGATTTCAGCCCCATGGGGCCGATGCCGGGAACATGGCAATCGATGTTGTGGTCGCCATCGACCAGGCGGATATTTTTTATTTTTGTGCCCACCTTCACGACGGTCGATGATCCCTTGGCTTTCAGATCCTTGATAACGGTGACGGTATCTCCATCTTTGAGCACTGTGCCGTTGGCATCGCGCACAACCAGGCTATCGGCGCCGCTTTCTCCGGTATCTTTCGCGGCGGACCATTCGTGTCCGCATTCCGGGCAGTTATAGAGGCCACGGTCTTCATAGGTGAAAGAAGATTGGCATTTCGGGCAGTGCGGGAGGGCGGTCATATATTATTAAGCTTTCTGTAATTCTTACCAATAGAATGTATATATACTATAGCTATAACTGTCTGGCAATCCCTTCAGACTTGTTATTCCACCTGCGTCCAGTCAATGGGCCTGCGTCCGTGCCGCACCAGATAGTCATTGGCTTTCTTGAAGTGGCCGCAGCCCAAGAACCCCCGGTGCGCGGAGAGAGGCGAGGGGTGGGGCGCTTCCAGGACAAGGTGCTTCCTGCGGTCGATGAAGGCGCCTTTTTTCTGCGCGTAAGAACCCCAGAGCATGAAGACGATTGACTCGCCCCGGTCGTTGAGGGCGCGGATGACGGCGTCGGTGAATTGCTCCCACCCGCGGCCCTGATGCGCGCCGGCGCGCGCCGCCTGCACCGTCAGCGTCGCATTCAGCAGCAAGACGCCCTGTTTCGCCCATCCCGTCAGGTCGCCCTGACGCGGCATCCTGACGCCGAATTCATTCTCGATTTCCTTGTAGATATTGACCAGGCTGGGCGGCAGCGCAATGCCGGCGCGCACGGAAAAGGCAAGGCCATGCGCCTGATCCGGCCCATGGTAGGGGTCCTGGCCGAGGATGACGACCTCCACTTTTTCAAACGGGGTGATATTCAGCGCATTGAAGATATGCGCGCCTTTCGGATAGATGACATGGCCGGCGGCCTTCTCCTGCCGCAGGAATTCTTTCAGCTTCTTCATGTAGGACTGGTCGAATTCGCCGCCGACGACATTCATCCAGCCCTGATCCAGTTTTATAGGCGTGTTTTGCTCCATGCCCTGCTTTTTGCCACGAAGTACGGAAAAACGGAACAATTTTTTTCTAATACATAGGGCGGGGTCAGAAAACCACGTCAACCAGCAGCCAAATATTCCCCGCCAGTATGCAGAGGAAAATGGCCCAGGCCGCCGCCTGCAGGGCAAGGGAGGCTTTAAGTCCGCCCATCAGGACGCGGCTGGAGGCGAAGCGGATGAGGGGATAGACGGCGAAGGGCAGCTGGAGGCTGAGCACGATCTGGGTCAGCACCAGCATCCTGCCGACGCCCGCCTCGCCGAAAATCCATACGCCGATGAAGGCCGGCACGAGCGCCAGGCCGCGCGTGATGATCCGGCGCTGCCAGCAGGGGATTTTCAGGTCGAGAAACCCCTCCAGGATAACCTGCCCCGCAATCGTGCCGGTGAAGGTGGAGCTTTGCCCCGCCGCCATGAGCGCCAGCGCGAAAAGCAGGCCGCCGAGGGTCGTGCCCACCACGGGGTCGAGCAGGCGGTAGGCGTCCTGTATCTCGGTCACGACATTGCCGTGGGCGTGAAAGGCGCCCGCTGCCAGCATGAGGATGGCGGCGTTGACCAGCATCGCCAGCAGCAGGGAGACGACGGTATCCATCGTGGCCAGGCGCAGCGCGGCTTGTTTTGCGTCCGCGCTCTTGCCCACCACGCGCGTCTGCACGATGGAGGAATGAAGATAGAGGTTGTGCGGCATCACCGTCGCCCCGATGATGCCGACGATAAGGGGGAGGGCCGCCGGGTCGAGGGCGATGCTTCGGGACGGCAGGAAACCCGCGAAGACGTCCGGCCAGAAGGGCTTTATCAGGACGATCTCGACCAGAAAACACGCGCCGATCGTCACGACCAGCCCCAGGATGATGGCTTCCAGGGTGCGGAAGTTGCGCCCCTTGAGGCCGAGCACGATGGCGGTGTCGAATATCGTCAGCGCAACGCCCAGCAGCAGCGGAATATTGAACAGCAGGGTGAAGGCCAGCGCGCAGCCCAGCACCTCGGCGATGTCGCAGGCGATAATGGAAACCTCCGCCATCAGCCACAGGAAAATCCGCACCGGCCGGCTGTAGCTTTGGTTGCAAAGCTGCGCGAGATCCTTCCCCGCCACGATGCCGAGCCGCGCGCAAAGGCATTGCAGCACGATCGCCGACAGGCTGGAGAACAGCACCACGAACAAAAGCCCGTAGCCGAAGCGCGACCCGGCCTCGATGTCCGTCGCCCAGTTGCCGGGGTCCATGTAGCCGACCGCCACCATGAGTCCGGGGCCGCTGAATGC
>JAIOQI010000079.1 GCA_021413445.1 Alphaproteobacteria bacterium
ACCGGCCCGATGCTGCGCGCCTCCGGCGTGCCGTGGGACCTGCGCAAGTCGCAGCCCTATGATGTTTATGCCGAGATGGACTTCGATATTCCCATCGGCACCACCGGCGACTGCTATGCGCGCTATCTGGTGCGCGTCGAGGAAATGCGCCAGTCTTGCAAAATCATGAAACAGGCGATCGAGAAAATGCCCAAAGGCCCGGTGATGGTCGATGACCTGAAAATCGCCCCGCCGCCGCGCGCCGACATGAAAACCTCGATGGAAGCGCTGATCCACCATTTCAAGCTTTACACTGAGGGTTATCACGTTCCGGCGGGCGAGACTTATACGGTGGTCGAAGCGCCGAAAGGCGAGTTCGGCGTGTATCTGGTGGCGGACGGCTCCAACAAGCCCTACCGCTGCCACATCCGCGCGCCGGGCTTTGCCCATTTGCAGGGGCTGGATTTCATGTCGCGCGGGCATATGCTGGCGGACGCGGTCGCCATTATCGGTTCGATGGACGTGGTGTTCGGGGAGATTGATCGATGAGTCATATGACGCCTATCGGCTTACCCCTCATCCTAACCTTCTCCCGCAAGGGGAGAAGGAATCATTTTACGCCTTCTTCCCCCTCTCCCCTCGCGGGAGAGGGCAGGGGTGAGGGGGCAGGCAGGTAGAATCATGTCAGGTGCATCTCACAAAACACATTTTGAACAGCCCAAGAGCTTCAAGTTCTCGGCGGCAAACATGAAGAAGGCCGAGGCGCATATCGCCAAATACCCCAAGGGCAAGCAGGCCAGCGCGGTGATGCCGCTGCTCGACCTGGCGCAGACCCAGCACGACGGCTGGATACCCGAGGCGGCGATGGAGGAAATCGGGCGCATTCTTGATATGCCGCGCATCAAGGTTTTCGAGGTGGCGACCTTCTACACCATGTATAATTTGCAGCCGAAGGGCGAGCATCACCTCCAGCTCTGCACCACGACGCCCTGCTGGCTGAGCGGCTCTGCGGAAGTGGTCAAGGCCTGCGAGAAGCACCTCGGCATCAAGATGGGCGAAACCACGGCGGACGGGCTGTTCTCGATGTCCGACGTTGAATGCCTGGGCGCCTGCGTCAACGCGCCGGTCATCCAGCACAATGGCGACGACCTTTATGAAGACCTGACGCCGAAAAACGTCATTGAAGTGCTCGACGGCCTGAAGTCGGGCAAGAAACCCAAGCATGGATCGCAAACGGGGCGCACAACCTCGATGGGCGTCAAAGGCGCGACCTGCCTGCATGAGCTGGCGGAGAAAGCGGGTGTGAAAAAATGCTGAGCGACAAGGACAGGATTTTCACCAATCTTTACGGCTGGTTCGGCGCGGACCTGAAATCGGCGCAGGCGCGCGGCGACTGGGACGGCACCAAGGGCCTGATCGCCAAGGGCCGCGACTGGATCGTCGAGGAAATCAAGAAATCGGAATTGCGCGGGCGCGGCGGCGCGGGCTTCCCCACGGGCATGAAATGGTCGTTCATGCCGAAAGAGCCGGGCAAGGATGGCCGCCCCAGCTATCTCGTCATCAACGCCGACGAGTCGGAGCCGGGCACCTGCAAGGACCGCGACATCATCCGCCACGAGCCGCATAAACTTATTGAGGGCGCGCTGCTGGCCAGCTTCGCGTGCGGCGCCCATGCCTGTTACATCTATATTCGCGGCGAGTTCTATCACGAAGCCGCCGCGCTGCAAAAAGCGATTGATGAAGCCTATGCCGCCGGCCTGCTGGGCAAGAATGCCGCCGGCTCCGGCTGGGATTTCGACCTCTATGTGCATCGCGGCGCGGGCGCTTATATCTGTGGCGAGGAATCCGCGCTGCTCAACAGCCTTGAGGGCAAAAAAGGTTTTCCCCGCAACAAGCCGCCGTTTCCGGCGGGGGCGGGGCTTTATTCCTGCCCGACCACCGTCAACAACGTCGAGACCATTGCCGTGGTGCCGGAGATCCTCCGGCGCGGCGGGGTGTGGTTCGGCGGCATCGGCAAGGAAAAAAACCGCGGCACCAAGGTTTTCTGCATCTCCGGCCACGTCAACAATCCCTGCAACGTCGAAGAGGCGATGAGCATTCCGCTCAAGGAAATCATCGAGAAACACGGCGGCGGGGTGCGTGGCGGCTGGGACAACCTGCTGGCGGTCATTCCCGGCGGCTCCTCGACCCGTCTGCTGCCCAAGGATATCTGCGAAACCGTGCTGATGGATTTTGATTCTTTAAGGGCGGTGAATTCCGGTCTCGGCACAGCGGCGATCATTGTCATGGATAAATCGACCGACATCGTCTATGCGATTGCGCGCCTGGCGCGTTTCTACTGGCATGAAAGCTGCGGCCAGTGCACGCCCTGCCGCGAAGGCACCGGCTGGATGTACCGCATCATGCAGCGCATGGTGCGCGGGGAGGCGGAGTTGCACGAAATCGACATGCTGCTGGACATCGGCAGCGAAATCGAAGGCCACACCATCTGCGCCCACGGCGATGCCTCGGCCTGGCCGATACAGGGCCTCATTAAGCATTTCCGCCCCGAGATGGAGCGGCGGATTCATGAATATCGTAAGAAATTGGCGGCGTAGGAGTTGAACCATGCCTAAACTAACCATCGACGGAATGGAAGTCACGGTAGAGCCGGGAACGTCTATTATTCAGGCGGCGGAGCAGCTCGGGATCGAGATTCCGCGCTTCTGCTATCACGACAAGCTGTCGGTGCCGGCCAATTGCCGCATGTGCCTGGTCGAAGTCGAGAAATCGCCGAAGCCGGTGGCCAGCTGCGCGATGCCCTGCGCGGACGGCATGAATGTTTTCACCAAGTCAGCCATCGCGCAGAAGGCACGCAATGGCGTGATGGAAATGCTGCTGGTCAACCACCCGCTCGATTGCCCGATCTGCGACCAGGCCGGGGAATGCGATTTGCAGGATCAGGCGGTGGCCTACGGTTTTGACCGCTCGCGTTACAATGAAGAAAAACGCGCCGTCAAGGACAAGGAACTCGGCCCGCTGGTCAAGACCGTGATGACCCGCTGCATCCAGTGCACGCGCTGCGTGCGCTTCGGCGAAGAAATCGCCGGTGTTAATGAACTGGGCGTTATCGGACGCGGCGAACACCTTGAGATCGGCACCTATGTCGAGCAGATGGCGACCTCGGAACTGTCCGGCAACCTGATTGATGTCTGCCCGGTGGGCGCGCTGACCTCCAAGCCCTATGCCTTCACCGCGCGGCCGTGGGAGCTGCGCCGGACCGAGAGCATCGACGTGCTGGATGCCGTCGGCTCCAATATCCGCATCGATGCGCGGGGCGGTGAAGTGCTGCGCATCCTGCCGCGCCTGAATGAGGACGTGAACGAGGAATGGATTTCCGACAAGACCCGCTTTGCGGTCGATGGCCTGAAAAACCAGCGTCTGGATATGCCCTATGTGCGCCATCACGGCAAACTGCAGCCTGCCACCTGGCAGCTGGCGTTTGACGCGATTGCGGAGAATATCAAGGGCAAAAAAATCGGCGCGATCGTCGGCGACCTGGCCGACTGTGAATCGATCATCGCCCTGAAAGACCTGATGAAGGCGCTGGGGTCGTTAAACCTCGAATGCCGTCAGGATGCCGCGCAGTTCGATACGTCGCAGCCGGCCGGCTACCTTTTCAACACGACGATCGCCGGCATCGAAAAGGCCGACGCGATTTTGCTAGTCGGCACCAATCCGCGCACTGAAGCGGCGCTGGTCAATGCGCGCATCCGCAAAACCTGGCTCGCCAACCGCATCAAGATCGGCGTCATCGGCCCGCAGATGGATTTGAATTACCCCGTCAAGCACCTCGGCGCAGGGCCGGAGACGCTGGAAGAATTGCTGAACGGCAAGGGCGCTTTTGCAGATGTTTTAAGCAAGGCGAAGAACCCGATGATTATTCTGGGGGCAGGGGCGCTGAAGCGCGCCGACGGTATGGCGATACAGGCGCTGGCCCGCAAGGTCGCCGAAAAATACAACATGGTCAGGGACGGCTGGAATGGCTTCAACATGCTGCATATCGCCGCCAGCCGTGTCGGCGCTTTGGCGCTTGGCTTCGTTGAAGGCACTCCTGAAACCTGGAGCAAGGTCAATGCCCTGTATCTGCTGGGCGCGGATGAAATCCCCATCGACAAGATCGATGCCAAGGCCTTTGTGATTTATCAGGGCCACCACGGCGACAAGGCCGCTGCCCGCGCCGATGTCATCCTGCCCGGCGCTGCCTATACCGAAAAAAACGCAACCTATGTCAACCTCGAAGGCCGCCCGCAGACGGCGCGGCAGGCCGTGTTCCCGCCGCTGGATGCGCGCGAGGACTGGAAGATTTTGCGCGCCCTGTCCGAAGTTCTCGGCAAGACGCTGTCTTACGATACGCTGGCGCAGGTGCGCGAGCGTCTGGTGAAAGAAAATGCCCTGTTCGGCGCGATCGGCGTTGTCCAGCCGGCCAAATGGACCTCTTTCGGCAAGGAAGGCAAATGCGACAAATCCCCGTTCGTCCTGCCGGTCAATAATTTCTACATGACCGACCCGATCACCCGGGCGTCGAAGACGATGGCGGAATGCACCGCGGCTTTCGTGATGTCGCCTAAGAAAAAGGCGGTGGCGCATGGCTGAGCTGATGCAAAACCCGTTTGTCGCGGCCTATATCCTGCCGCTGCTGTGGATTGTCGCGAAAATCCTGATGATCTCCGTGCCGCTGATGATCGCGATGGCTTACCTGACCTATGCCGAGCGGAAAATTCTCGCCTCGATGCAGCTCCGGCAGGGGCCGATGAT
>JAIOQI010000080.1 GCA_021413445.1 Alphaproteobacteria bacterium
TGCGGGTTATACTTATAACGCCCTCAACGACAAGGTTGAGACCACCGCCAGCTTCGTCGGGGATCCGTCCGGTACGACATTTACGACCAGCGGACCCTCTCCGTCACGCAACACCTTCAATGCCGGCCTGGGCCTGACCTATGCGACCACGGCCAACTTTGACCTGTCGGCGGACTATGATTACACCTTCAAGAGTGATTATACTTCGCATGCCGGCACTGTCCGCGCGACGGCGCACTTCTAAGCCGTCCCACGATAAGGCTGATATAAGAACCCCCGCCATTGCGCGGGGGTTTCTTTTTGTGAGGACCTTGCGGGCGCAATCATAACTATTTTCCCGAAGGTCAAAACTGTGGCTAAAATGCCACAGCGACGCAATACCTCGCAAAAACCGAAAAGCGCATATTGGGTATTGGCGCAATCACTGCTATAAATTCAGAGCAGTTTTTTTGCCGCGTTATTTTAAAATTTTGTCCATTCACAAAAACCAGGGAGATTAACCACATGTCTATCAGCCTCAAGAAAATCCTCTTCGCCGGCACCGCCCTCGTCGCGATGAACTATGCAGCCCCGGCCTACGCGCAGTGCGTTACAAACGGCGCCCCCGGCACCGTGACGATCGCCAGCGGCAATTGCGTCACGATCGATACGGATCCGGCGGCATCGACCGCCATCAGCTTTACCGGCGGTGAGGGCGGCGACCCAACGGCATATGTTGACCCCGGCGTGGACATCACCGGCAAGGTTGTCACCGATACGAATGGGGTGGGTTATCTGAACATTGAGGGCTCGACCACGGTTTCGGGCAAGGTGGGCGCTGCCGGTCTGGCGCTGAACCAGATCTGGGCTGGCGCTGAGGGCGCGACAGACACTTTCTCCGGCGATGTTTTTGCGCAGGATATCGACGTCGGCTTCGGCACCGTCAACTTCAACGGCAACGTCAACGTAACATCGGAGACCACCTTCCAGTTCCAGGGCGCGGGCACGGCCAATTTTAACGGCAATATGCTGACCGGCAATATCGACTTCAACGCATACAGCGGCGAGGTCAATTTCGCCGACGGCGCCAACATGACCGGCGACATTTATGACGCCGGTGAGGGCGGACCCGGATACGGCACGGTGAACTTTGACGGCAGCAGCAACATCGACGGCAGCATCGGCGCTGACGGGTATGAAATCAACGCGATCAACTTCAACGGCGGCGCGGGAAGCATCGTCAATATTTCCGGGGATATCGGCACCATTGATTTCACCACCAGCGTCAACGGTCTCGGCACGGCGAATATCGGCGGGGATAATATCGATGGCCACCTGCTCTTTGATGCCGACGGCACGGTGAACTGGAATTTCGCCGGTCCCGAACCCACCTTTAACGGGAATATCGACAGTGACGGCTTCGCGGTCGGCGACGGCATCGGTTCCATGAACTTCAACGGTGATGAAGTCAACAGCGCGGATATTTTCATGGATGGCAACTTCGGCAACGGTGGCGTCCTGAACTCCTTTACCCTTGCCGGCGAAAACAACACTCTTTGGGTCAACGGCAGCTTTGACGCGGCGGATAACAATACGCTGGGCGTCAACATCGTTAACGTCTATGGCGATTTCTTCATCGGCACGGGCGAGGGCGGGCCCCAGACCCTGAACACGACCATCTTCAACAATGAAGGCGGCATCGGACGAATCTATGGAGATTTGGATAACAACGACAACACCTCGACGGTGGAGAGCGGCGTTATCGTTAATATCACGGTCGATACCTATGATTACGTCGGCGAAGGCGATACCTACACCATCGTTACCGCCAACAACGTCGATAGCAACGACATCGGCACCGTCGATGTGACCGACACGGCGCTGCTTGATTATGAGCAGACTTTCCCCAACGACGATGATCTCGTTGTCGAGATTGCTGGACGCGCCAATATCTCCGATCTGCTCGGCGGTGAAGACGGCGACCTTGGCGACTCCATCGAAGGCCTCTGCAACGAGGGCTGCGACGGCCCGCTCGGGGACTTCGTGAACCGGCTGCTGAATGCGGCTGACGAAGCAGCACTCAGGGATGTCATTGATTCGGCGAAACCGGATGTCACGGGCGCCGGGACAGACAGCGCTTTGGATACCAACGAGGCTTTCCTCGACAAGACGGAAGAACAGCTTGCGGCGCGGCGTTCCGGCGAAACCATGAGCGGCATGGCGGCGGGCACGGCGGCAAACGGCGCCAGCATGTGGATCCAGGGCTATGGCCAGAAGGCGCAGCAGGATTTCCGTGACGGTGTTGACGGGTATGACTCCCATACGCTGGGCACCGCGATCGGCGCTGACTCGACCAACATCATTGACGGTGTCCTGGGCCTTGCCTTCAACTATGCCCAAAGCAACATCGACTCCAATAACATCAACACGACCGATACGGATGTGAAGGATTATGGCGTCACTCTCTACGGCAGCCATGACTTCGGGGACGATGTGTTCATGAACGCCCAGATTGGCTACGCCTATAACACCATCGACAGCACGCGCCACAACGCAGGCGCTCCCGGCCTGTGGGCCAATGCCGACTACAACAGCGACCAGTATGCGGCGAAAGCCCTTCTGGGCCATGACTATGCGGCGACCGACGGCCTGACCCTGACGCCCAGCGTCTCGGCGGCATACACCTACCTGAAAACGGAAGGTTATACTGAAACCGGCACCGGCACCCTGCTCGTGGTTGATGATGCGTCCTACAACTCCCTGAAGCTGGGCGCGCGCATCAATGCGGAATGGAACCTGAAAAACGCCGATGGCGCCAAGATGAAGCCTTCGATCTACGTTGGTTATGCTTATGACACGATTGGCGACAATATCGATGAGACCGCCAACTTCGTCGGCGGCGGCGCTTCCTTCAACACGACGGGCGCCGACCCTGCACGCAGCAGCGGCACCGCCGGTGCTGCCTTTACCTTCACCACCACCGCCAACTGGGACCTGACAGCCAAATACGACTACACCTACAAGGCTGATTACGACTCCCATGCCGGCCTGATCCGCGCAACGGCGCATTTCTAAGCTGTTTGCACGGTCACGGTGATAAAAGAGCCCCCGCAGTTGCGGGGGTTTCTTTTTGTGCGGCGTTTTTTCTCATCAGAAAATTCGCCGACCACATATTTTCCAAAACGCTAAATAGCCCGGCAAGTTTACAAAAACTGCAAATACAGCATTGGAGAGAAGCGCAACATCTGCTATTAATTTTAAATGTCTTTATTTCTCTTATTTATCAAGAGTTCGCTCGGAAATAGCCACGCCCATGCCGCGTAAAATCCGCACATAATTCTGCAATCAGGGAGACTGCTAATATGTCTATCAGCTTCAAGAAAATCCTTCTCACCGGTACAGCCCTGGTCGCAGTATCTTTTGTGCCGATGCAGGCCGAGGCCAATCCGCGGACGATGGCCGCCAACGGAACATGGGCGAGCAGCGGTGCTCCCAATTGTACCCTGACGACAATCTCTACCGCCTGCACAGGCGATGCCGTAGCGATGAGCGGTGCTATAACGCTGACAGTCACCAACGACAGTTTCGCGTCGGATGACGGCGTTAGCTTCAATGACTTTGAACTTGGCGCGGTGACGAACACCGCCGGCAACGCTTCTATTGCCATTATAAATGACATAGCGGGTGAAACCAGTGATTTGAACGTGATCATCGATTCAGCCGTCATCAAGGGCGGCTTCTCGGTGTCGCACCTTGATCCGGTTTTTACTTACAATGAGACGGTGAACGTCACCAACGACCTGACGACAGGCCAGACCCTGAAGGTGATCAACAACGAGAACGTCGGCGCTCAAAGCACCGAGCTTAACGTCGGCGGCAACCTGTCGGTCGGCACGACAACGACCCTGACGGCGGGCCCCGGGGGCGGCGGCGCGGCCACGGCTGACATTAACGTGACCGGCAATTCGACCTTCAAGGGCGCGACAACGATCAACGGCGGCGGCAGCGTGGGGTCTGACGCCACCCTGACACTCAGCGGCACCAGCAATGCCTTCACCGGCGGTCTGACCCTTAATGACTCGACGGGCAATGCGATCCTGGTGCTGAACGGCGGCGGCGCGCAGACCGTTTCCGGCGCGATCGACGGCAGTTCCAGCGGGGAAGGCACGATCAATATCGACAACAGCACCGGCGTGACATTCTCCGGCGTGGTCGGCACAACACCCTTGGGTGCGATTAATATTGCCGGCTCCGGCGATTCCAAGGCCACTTTCAAGAACACGACCTCCGCCAACAATATCAATCTCGGCGACGGCTCAGGCAGTGAAATCAACACCCTGATCTTTGACGCCACGACGACGAGTTTCACCGTGACGGGAGATGTCGATGGCTTATCGACCTCCGAAACCAATAACATCGAGATTAAAGGCACCTCCGGCAAAACCGTCACCGCCAACGGCGACTGGGGCAATAGCTTCTCCCTGAATGACGTGACACTCACCAGCGCCAACCTCACCACTGGTTCAGGTTCCAATCTGACGGCGAATACAATTACGGTCGGCGCCGGCATGACACTGACGGCGGGCGACGACGTCACGGCAGTTGCGGCCAACGGGCTGTTGCTCAATGGCGCGGGCAGTACGGTCACGCTGCTCTCCGGCGTCAATCTCTTTGGCGATGTCGATGCCAACGGCACCGTCGGCACCCTGAATCTCAACGGCGGCAACCAGACGGTCTTCGGCGATGTCGGCAACAGCTTCGCCCTGTCAACGATCAAGGCGGGGCAGACGGGCGCCCAGACCTCGGCCTTCACCGGCACGGTGAATGCGCTGACGATTAATGGCGGCGCCGGCGACATTTCCTTTAGTAAAACGGTGAATGCGCTGACGATCAATGGCGGCACCGGCGACATTTCCTTTGGCGGCGATGTGACGGGCGATACCTCGGGCGCGACGATCAATGCCGGCGCGGGCACGATTGATTTCGGCGGCAACGTCGATGGCGCGATCAATTTCGGCGTCAACGACGGGACGGTGACCATCGCCGACGGCTTCAACATCAACGGTATTTACGGCGCGGGCACGGTGAACGCGACAAAAGCCAGCAAGGGTACGCTGGAATTGCTGGGCAACAACACCATCGATGGCGCGGTCGGCGCCACCCAGGCGCTGAAGGCGGTCAAGATCGATACCGGCGGCGGCGACAGCACCTTCAACAGCACGGTCAACGCCACGACCATCACCATGAACAGCTCCGCCAACGCGTTTTTCAACGGCGCGGTGACGGCAACCAACATCAATTTCTCGGATATCGGCACGATGTCTTTCGCCGATAACGTGACGTCGGCGATCAATTTTCTCGTCTCTGACGGGACGGTGACCATTGACGACAGCAAAAACATCACCGGCGCCGTGACCACAGTGACGAACAATAACGGCACACTGACCTTGCTGGGCTCCTCGACGGTTTCCGGCTCGGTCGGCGCGGCAGGAAAGGCGTTGAGCCTGGTCGAGGGCGGCGCGGGCTCCGGCAACAGCAGTTTCCTCAGCACGGTCAATGCCCAGACCATCAATATCACCGGCGCCAATACGGTGAACTTCGCCGGCGCGGTGGTGTCGGATGCGATTGATTTCCTCGATGCGGGCACGGCGGCCTTCGCCGGCAGCGTGACGGGCGCGATTGATTTCGGCGGCTATGACGGCGTCGTGACGGTGGCTGCCGGCAAAAATCTCACCGGCGTCAGCACCGTGGCGGCGGAAGGCGGCGGCTTGACCGCGGGCACGCTGACCCTTTCCGGCGGCACGCAGACGGTTTCCGGCACCATCGGCGCCACGGACTGGCTGGAGGCGCTGAATGCCGGCGCTTTGCTCGGCACGACCACCTTTAACGACACGGTCAATTCCGACACGATCAATGTCGGCACCGGCACGGCTAATTTCACGGACGTCGTGAATGCGACGGCGATCAACGTCGGCACCGGCACGGTCAAGTTCAACGACGCGACGGGTACTTTGGACCTGGGCGGCAATAACGGCACGGTCACGCTGGTCACCCTCGACTTTACCGGTGATATTGACAACGCCACAGGCTTGGTGGGCGGCGGCACGCTGAACCTTTCTGCAGGCACCCAAACGGTCACCGGCTTTGTTGGCGCCACCAAGGCGCTGACGGCAGTCAATGCCGGCGCGACCGGCGCGATCTCGACTTTCTCGCAGGACGTGAATGCGGGAACCCTGAAACTCGCCGGCAAGGGTACGGTCAACCTGGACGGCGACCTGAACGGTTCTCTCGATTTCGGCAGCAACAAGGGCACGGTGGTGCTTGCCGACGGCAAGACCATCACCGGCGCGATTGACAACCTGACGGGCGCGGGCACGGGCGGCACCTTGACCTTCTCCGGGGACGCGGCCATCGGCTATGCGGTGGGCTCGCTGGGCAAGCTCGACCTGATCGAGGCCGGCGCCACGGCGAAAACCGTCACCTTCTCCTCGGCTGTTGCGGCGACGACCCTGAAAGTGAACGGCACTGGTTTGGTTAACCTGACCGGCCTGACCGGCGATCTGGATTTCAACGGCAACGGCGGCACGGTGACCTTGGCCTCCAACACCTCCGTTTCGGGCGTGGTCACGAACTCGGGCGCCGGACCGCTCGGCAACCTGATCCTCGGCGGCGGCTCGCAGACCATCAACGGCGCGGTCGCCCTTGCGAACGGGCTGGCATCGATTACGGCCGGCAGCGCGGCGCTGGACGTCTCGTTCTTTACCGGCGGCACCGTCAATGCGGATACCATCACCCTCGGCGCGGGTACAACCGGTTTCGCCAATGCCGTGCAATCGGCGACGATCAATACCGGCGCGGGCGCAGTCGATTTCGCCGGCACGGTGAGCGCGACGACGGCCATCAACCTCGGCGCTGGGACGGCCGATTTCGGCGACGTGGTGACGGCGACAGCGGTCAACCTGACCACCGGCACGGCTGATTTCGGCGACGATATTACCGGCACGGTGAATTTCACGGATGATGGCTTCGCCACCCTGGCGGCCGGCAGCACGGTCACCGGTGCGATCAATAACACCACCATCAGCCCGACCGGCACCCTGACTTTTGCCGGCAGCGGCACGGTCACCGGCGCGATCGGCGCTTCGAAGGCGCTGAAAGTGATTAACTTTGACGGCGTGGGCCAGACGATCGCCACCGGCAATTTCAACGCCGCGGCGACCACCAACCTGAACGACAACACGGTCGCCTCGACCGGCGTGGTGACGATGACCTCCGGCCAGACGATCAATGCCGCGGCGACCGGCGTTTCCGGCCTGACGATCACCGGCGGCAATATCACCTCGGCGACCGGCGCCACCATCTCCGCCAGCACCAAGGTGAATGTCGATATGTCGGCAATCACGGGCTATATCGCCAACGGCGCGGTTTTCACGCTGGTGGACAGCACGTCCGGCGGCGCGGTCAGCACGCTGACCCCCGGCAACATCACCGACAACAGCTTTTTCTTCGGCTTGACGCAGAGTGCGGGCACCGACCTCGACCTGGTGGTCGTGCGCCCGTCGCTGGCGAGCCTGGCCACCACGCCGAACGGCGATGCGGTCGGCAACGTGCTGGATGTCATCGACGGCTCCGCCACGGGCAACCTGATGGCCGTTCAAATCGCCCTGCAAAACGCCTCTTCGGCGGCGGGGATTGACAGCATCCTTGACGGCCTCGTTCCGTCGGTTGCCGGCGAGGCGGTGGTTGGCGCCCTGAACGATATTTCAGCGGCGCAATCGGCGGTCAACATCCGCATGGCCGAGCTGCGCACCGGCGACGGCATGACCGGCATGACGGCGGGGGATGACGGTTCCATCAGCGGCGAGAACATCTGGCTCCAGACTTACGGCCAGACTGCGACGCAGGATGCAGTCGGCGGCGTGAAGGGCTATTCCTCCGATACGGTCGGTTTCGCGATGGGCATCGACTCGACCAACGTCTATAACAACGGCGTCTTCGGCCTTTCCTTCAACCTCGGCAAGACCACCGCCGATGCCGATAACACCACCACCACCAGCACGGATGTGGACAGCTATGGCCTGAACCTCTACACCAGCTATGATCTTGGCGAGGACGTATTCTTCAACGGGCAGTTCGGCTACGCTTATAATAAAATCAACAGCGACCGCCACAATGTCGTCAATCCCGGCGATGCGGCCAATGCGGATTACAACAGCCACCAGTTCTCGACCAAACTGGCGCTGGGCAGCGATTATTCGGTGGATTATTCCACGCTGCTGACCCCCAGCATTTCGGCCGACTATACCCACCTGGCAACGGGAGGATATGCCGAAACCGGCATTGGCAACGCCGGACTGGAGGTTTCCAGCGCATCCCTGAACATCCTCAAGCTCGGCGTGGGCGTCAATACGACATGGAATTTGATTAATCGCGACGGTTCCATGCTCAAGCCTTCGTTGCGCGCCGGTTACACCTTTAACCTGATAAACGACAAAGTGGAGACGACCTCCAGCTTTATCGGCGACCCGGCCGGCGCCACCTTCACCACCACCGGCCCGGATCCGGATCGCAGCGCGTTTAACTTGGGCGGCGGCCTGACCTACATGACCAACTTCAATTGGGACCTGTCAGGAAATTATGACTACACCTATAAAACGAGCTACACCTCGCATGCCGGCGTTCTGCGCGCGACGGCACGTTTCTAGGAAGCACATCGTAGTCATCTGAAAAATAACGATAATAAAAGAACCCCCCGCAACAGCAGGGGGTTCTTTTACTTAAAATGTTGCACCCGGCGGAGGTTTTGCGCTACAATGGTAATTGCCAGCTTGCTGGCTATGACGATAAACGCGCTGCGGAATAGGCGATACGGACCCGGGGGCGGTACCCGGCGGCTCCACCAGTCTTCGCTCCCTTTTATGGCGAAGGCAGATCTCTGAGGATAGCGAAGAGTGGCGGGGCCGAAATAGGATCGACGTGCGTAGTAAAGGTGGTTGCTTTCGTCCGGCATGGTATCCGCCGTTATCGGGCTAAAAACTACAAATGCTAACGACAACACGCCCGCAAGGGCTGAACTTCGTCTCGTCGCTTAATCGCGGCCTGACAAGTTAGCAATCAATCCCCTGCTTAGTAATAAGTGGGGTGGGGCGCGGGGGCAGGCCTAGCAACAGAACTGCCTCCATTTTTCTTTTCTTTCGGCGCAAGATCAGGCATAAGATTCAGTGACATTTACGGTTTTTGACCCTAAACTGACTTGATAAAACGTAAGAAACCTGCGGAGCCGGAGTAAAATGACCCGTACCCATGAAGAGTCCTTTCGTTACGATAAAATGGTGGAAAAAGCGCTGCGCGGCGTCGTGAAGCAGGCCCTGCAGGAAGTGGTTGATAAAGGCATCGTCGATGACCATCATTTTTATATCACTTTCTTCACCGACCATCCCGGCGTCAAGGTTCCCAACTACCTGAAAGAGCGCTATCCCGGCGAAATGACGATCGTGCTGCAACACCAGTTTTACGACCTGGAAGTCAATGACGAAAAATTCACCGTGATGCTGAGCTTCAATAACGTGCCGGAGCGCCTGGTCATCCCCTTGGCGGCAATCACCATCTTTGCCGACCCTTCCGTCAACTTCGCGCTGCAATTCCAGCCGCTCACCGACGAGGAAGAAGACGAGATCCATTTCGAGGCCGAGGAGATCGAGCTGGATAAAAACGACAAGGAAAAGAAAAAAGGCGAAGTCGTCTCCCTCGACAGTTTCCGCAAGAAGAACAAGGATAAGGACAAACCCTGAAACCGGGGTTTTCGTCCCTTGTATTCTTCGGGAAATAATGCTAATTATTTAGCATATTCAAAAACAATTCCAAGCGGAGAACATCCATGAAATTCCAAGAGTCCGGGCTGCCCAAAAACAAGCTCCTTGAAGAGGCGTTCAATTACAGCTACGCCAACGTGATGTCCTATACGAAAGAGGCCATGGAGGACTTCACCCAGCAGATCGGCGAGAGCCATGCGCAGAATCTTGAGGCCCTGAATGCGGCGAAGGCTGCCGGCAACGTCTCCGATGAGGAATACCAGCGCGAAAAGAAAGAACTGGAAAGGATGCGCGACGCGCAGCTGAAGATGGGCCCGCCGATGATCGAAAAGGAGCTGAACCGGATGTTCAAGCAGCGGCGCCTCGCCCCGGCGCTGGAGATCCTGAAGAACAGCGACAAGTCGTCGATGGAACTGATGGCCGCCGTCATGCTGCTGGAAAGCGTGCGTTCGCCGAAGGATTACCTGCACGTGGCGGCGACCTTCGGAGAAAATATCGCCGGCCTGGTCGCAGAACTGCAGCATATCGACGCTTATTCCAGCGACCGTGCGGCAAACCTTGCCGCTGCCGGCAGCGATACGAAGCGTGCCTATGTCGCGGTCATTATTTCCAGCCTGGACCAGATTGTTATGCAATTCCAGCAAATGGCGAAGCTGAACCCCCAGCACAAGATCATGTTCCACCCCGGCCAGGAAGAAGAGATCTTCGGCAATGTCAAGCTGCTGTGGGGCAATGACAAGAAGCTCGACCAGCGCTTTGTCGCCGCCTTTAACCGCACGGCCGAGACGACGTCTTCCTCTTTCAGGATGGAAGTGAACGGCAGCGGCGAGCTTGAATTGATCAAGAATAACCTGAAACCGCCCAGCAACAACACCGGGCCCAAGCCCCCCGGCCCCGGCAGCAAAGATGGCCACCTGGGCGACGACGTTTTTTGAGCCCTGACTTTATTCCGATACCATTCTCCCCCTGGATTTTCATCCCGGGGGAGAATTTTTTTTATAGCCTCGCAGCCCGGCCCTTGTGACGGCGGGGAGCGGGGGTTTACTTTCTTGTTCGGGCCCGATTGCAGAACGATTCGCAGGGTCTCCATTTAAGTCTTATTGTTATTTTCTGACAAAGGGCGCGCCTCTCCCGCAAGTTTATTTCTAATTTAAAAATATTTACGTTAAATAACCGCTAAAAACTGGACGCACCGGCGACGGGCGTGCTACCAATCTCAGTGTCCCTTTTACCGAAACTATTTTTTACAGCAGGCTTTTGCCGCATGACGTTTCGTCACTGTATTAAATTATGAGGCTGGATAATGACCATTGAGATGCTAGACCGCGCTTTGATGTCGCTCTATAGCCACGTGAATAAGAATTCACGGCGGCTGACGCATCTGGTGGTGGCGCTGCTGCCTTTGCTGGTCCTTCTGGTCGGCAGCTGCAAGACGACCCAGCTGCCGCCGGCGTATAGCGGCAATGCCGGTCCGGAGCAGCTGCGGGCGGCTTTGTTCCCTGACCGGGCCAACTTCCATGGCGCCCATTATTATCCCGCCGCCGGTTATGTTTCCCAGGCGCAGACCTTTATCGCCGGCCAGCCGCAGTCCCTGATGATGCTAAGCCAGCAGGAAATCGGCTACCTGTTCGGCAAACCCACCCTGCACCGGCAGGATGCCGATGCGGAAGTCTGGCAATACAAAGCCGGCAGCTGCGTTGTCGATTTTTATTTTTATAATCAGGACGGCTCCCGCGGCCAGAGCCAGCTGTCTTATATCGACTTCCGCATGAAGGATGAACTCATCCCCGGCAGCAAGCCGCGTCAGCAGCCGATCAGCGTCCATGAGAGATCCGATTGCCTGCATGACGTCATGTCGCGCGACTCTTTCAGCAGCATCCCCACTTAATCTAGGATACGGTTTTATCCTTGAACGCGCATAAATCCCGGACCAGGCAGGCCGGGCAGTCGGGCTTGCGCGCCTTGCACACATAGCGGCCATGCAGGATCAGCCAGTGGTGGGCATGGCGCAGGTATTCAGGCGGCACGGTTTTCAGCAGCTTTTCCTCGACCGCTTCCGGCGTTTTTCCGGGAGCGAGGCCGGTGCGGTTGCCGACCCGGAACAGATGGGTATCGACCGCGATGGTTGGCTCGCCAAAGGCGGTATTGAGCACGACATTGGCGGTCTTGCGCCCGACGCCGGGCAGTTTGACCAGTTCCTCGCGGTTCCTGGGCACCTGGCCGCGGTGCTGTTCGACCAGTTGCCGGGACAGGGCGATGATGTTTTTGGCCTTGGCGTTGAAAAGGCCGATGGTCCTGATATATCCCTTCAATCCCGCCTCGCCGAGCTGCAGCATGTCTTCCGGGGTGCGGACGATCCCGAACAGGGGGCGGGTGGCCTTGTTGACGCTGACGTCGGTCGCCTGCGCCGACAGCACCACCGCCACCAGCAGCGTATAGGGATTGGTGTATTCCAGCTCCCCCTTCGGTTCGGGGTTCTGTTTCTTCAGGCGGGCAAAGAATTCTTTTACTTTTTGCGGGGTCATACTAGATTGTCATCCTGAGGCGAAGCCGAAGGATCTCGGAGATTCTTCGCTACGCTCAGAATGACAGAATTGAATAGAAAGAAAATTAAAAAATGAAAGTCATCCCCCATCTCGCTTCCCGCGCCGCCCGCGGCAAAAACCTGACGATTTGCTACGGCATCCACGATTTCCCCGTCGGCAAGATCCTCGTGGCGCTGACGGCGGAAGGGATCTGCTGGCTGGGCATCAATTGCACAGAGGCCACGCTGCGCGACAACTGGAAGGGCGCGGAGTTTGTCGAAGATGCCAAGGTGACCGCCAGAGCTGCCCGCGAAATCGCCCGCCGCTGGCCGGAAAAACTCGGCCAGCTTTCCATCCCGGTGGTGCTCTACGGCACGGCCTTCCAATTGAAGGTCTGGAAAGAGCTGCTCAAAATAAAATCCGGCTCGACCGTCACCTATGAACAGATCGCCCAAAAAATCGGCAGCCCCAAGGCCGTGCGCGCCGTCGGCTCCGCTGTGGGCAAGAACACCGTGTCGATCGTCGTGCCCTGCCACCGCGTGGTGAACAAAGCTTCCGGCAAGGTCAACTACGGCTGGGGACCCGCAGTTAAAAAGGCCTTGCTGAAAGCGGAGGCTGCTTAGTCATAATCACCGCAAAACCCATACCCTTGACATAAGCCCAAAAATTGGTCAATCTGCCCCCTCTATTTCAAAATTACAACGAACCTTCAAGGAGACAAACCATGTCGAAAGCACAAGTAGCAAAAAGATCCTCCAGCGGCGGCCTCAGCCTTTCTTTTATCATCGGCAGCGTTGCGGCCTGGTGCACCAACCCGACTTTCGTCGGCTGGGCCGGCGCCGGTAAATCCCTGCTGGTCGGCCTGGGCACATCGGTTGCCTCGAGCATCGGCGGCGTGGTCGGCTTTCTGGGCGGCGGCGTTGTGGGCGGGCTTCTGTGCGGCTTGCTTTTCCGCAGCAAAAAAGCGGCCATCGTCGGCGGTATTGGCTTTGGCGTTGTTGGCGCGCTTGGCGGCGCCGGTGTCGGCGGCTATGAGGGCTACAAGACGGTCGAAAGCTGGCTGCTGAACAAAGACAAGGCCAATGCCAAAACCGTTTTCAATCAGAACGCCGGAAAACAGGTTGCCGCTGACAGCAAGACTTTTGTGCTGGATGCGAAAGCTATCGCCCGGTACACGGTTTAAGTCCCCAGCATATCCCGCATCGAGTAAAGCCCCGCCGGCTGGTTTTTAAGCCAGAGCGCGGCCTTGACCGCGCCTGTGGCGAAGATAGCGCGGTCGGAGGCTTTGTGCGTAAGTTCGAGCCGCTCACCCCATCCGGCAAAGCTGACGGTATGTTCCCCCACCACGTCGCCGCCGCGGAAGACGGACATGCCGATATCGCCTTCCTTCCTTTTGCCGTCGCGGTCGAGAATCATGACATCCTTGAGCTTGACGCCGCGCCCCTTGGCGGCGGCATGCCCCAACGCCAGCGCAGTGCCGGAAGGCGCGTCGATTTTATGGCGGTGGTGGGCTTCGAAAATCTCGATGTCGAATTCGGGCCCCAGTTTCGCCGCCGCCTGTTCGATCAGCGACAGCAGCAGGTTGACGCCGAGGCTCATGTTGGCGGCGTAAAAGACGGCGGTTTTTTTTGCGGCAGCGGCCAGCGCCGCTTCTTCGGCGGCGGCCAATCCCGTGGTGCCGACGACCAGCGGTTTCTGGTGCTGCTCCGCCAAGGCGGCGTGTTCGGCGACGGCTTTGGCCGAGGTAAAGTCGATCATCACGTCGCAGGCCTTGAAAGCGGCATGCTTGTCGCTGTTGCGCCCGACAGAGGCGCCGATTTCCGCGTCATATTTCCCGGAGAGGATTTCCCGGGCGATCATTTGCCCCATGCGCCCGTCAGCGCCGAGAATGCCGATTTTCATGTCTGTGCACTTCCGTTTCTGGATGGAAGCCGTATTCTCTCATAATCAGGGCTGTTGCGCCAGAGGGGGTTATTTCCCGAGGCGGAATTTGGCGACGGTTTGCTCGATAACCGCGCCGGCAGGGCTCCGGAAGGTATTGGCGTATTCCAGGTCCCAGACCAGGGTTTTTTGGTCGGAGGGCTTGGAGAAAAAGTCGGAAAAATTAGAAGAAATACCCGGCTGGTAGGCGCCGACCCGCTTCAGGGAATCGGCAATATCGGAGATGTGGCCTTCTATTTTCGCCACGGTTTTGTCGGGCACTTTGGCGGCGCCGTTGAAAGGCTTCATCAGCTTGCCGATCATCGCATCCAGCTGCCGGACACGGATAACGTCGCGGGCGGGGCCGACCAGCACGGCCTGGGATTTTTCAAACTCCAGCTGGTTCTCCACGCCGGTCTTGCTGACGACGGCGGTAATATCGACGGGAACGGCCATGCCTCCCACCAAAGCCACGGTATGGCCGGTGACGATGGTCTTTTCATTGCTCTTGCCGCAGATCAGGCGCTGGAGGCCGCGGCGGAGCTTGCTGATTTTTTCGCCGAGGCGCATCGTTTTAGCCGAGCTTGATCTTGATGACCGGCTGGCCGTCCTTGCCGCCGTATTCAAGCTGCTTCACGGGGACCATTTTATCGCCGATGGCCATGTAGGCGCTGACGCGCAGCAGGGAGGATGAAACATCATTGATGTGGCCGTAAATCTTCGCCAGCGTCTTTTCGGGGATTCCGGCGGCGCCGTTGAACGACTGGGTCAGCTTGCCGATCACATGGTCCAGGCAGCGGATCTGGTGGATGTCGTTGTCATCGCCTTCAAGGAGGGGGCGGTTGGCCGCAAACTGCAGGCGGTTTTCCAGCGTGGGCGAGCTGGCGACATGCCTATAGAATCTCGCGTAAGAGGGGATCCATTTCAGGGGGATATAATCTTCGGGAACCAGTTGCACCCGGTTGCTCTCGCCCCAGAAGCCGCGTTGCAGCTTGCGCCAGGTTTTCTTGATTTTTTCGTTGATGTTTTTCATGTTTGTACCTTTTATAGCTGTGGTGGTATTAATTTTTTGGTGGCGTTGCTGGTGTTGTCCTTGGCGGTTTCAGCGACCTTCGCGTCAAAAGCGCCCGACAGTCCGCCCTTCTCCAGCTTCGACAGAGTATCGATCTGGCGCTGGAGTTCTTCCTGCCGCGGCTTCAGGACTTCTTCGACGTAGCGCTGCGTCAGCTTGCCATCGGCAATATCCCGGTTGAGCAGATTAATCGCTTTCATATCGACGACGATGTAGGCAGCGCCGCCCAGCGCCATCACGCCGAACAGCAGCGGTATAACCACAACGCTCGACACGCCAAGCAACGCCAGGCTCCCTACCCCTATCGCGGGGAACAGGACACGGCCGGCGGTATCGCCCGCCGGCTTGTCAAATTTCATGAAGAAGCGATTGACAGCGCCCCAGAAGCCTTTGCGCTCTGCCGCATGTTTCTTGCTGTATTCTTCCAGATAGGCCAGGTAGATATCGTGGGCGTTAATATTGTCTTTTTCCATGATTATTTTTTCCTTAAAGGCCGAGCTTGATTTTGGCGATGGGCTGGCCGTCTTTGCTGTATTCAAGATATTCCGCGGGTATATGAGCCGTTTCCGCCGCAACGCCGAGCGTGTAGGCGCTGACGCGCTTCAGGGAATCGGCCACGTCGGCGATGTGGAGATCGATTTTCTTTTGCGCTTTTTCATTGTACGACCGGGAAAGCCTGCCGATCATGTTGTCCAGGCAGCGGACGCGGTGAACGTCGCGGAACGACCCTTCAATTGTCACCTTGGAGTTTTCGAACTCAAGCTTGTTATTCGGGTTGGGGACGCTGGCGGAGGTCATGGGGGCCATCGGCGTGTGGGTCATCGTCATGGGCAGGACGATGCGGTTGCTTTCGCCGGTGAATTCACGCACCAGCCCGCGCCAGAATTTCTTGAGTTTTTCGCCGAAGCTTTTCTTTTGCACAGTGATTCTCCTTCATAAATATGATGGAGAAAATTAGCACACGGATGTGTTTTATGTCAATCAAATATTGAAATATTATTTAAAATCAATCCTTTAAGTCTTCCCACAGTTCTTTCACCTTGGCGAAAAAGCCGTGCGATTGGGGATTGGTTTTGGCATCGCTGCCTTCCTGGGTGAATTCCTGCAGCAGCTCTTTTTGCTTTTTGGTCAGGTTGACCGGCGTTTCGACGGCCACTTCGACGAACATGTCGCCGCGGTTGGGGGAGCGCAAAACGGTCATGCCCTTGCCCTTGAGGCGGAATTGCTGGCCGGTCTGGGTGCCGGCGGGGATGGTGACTGTCATGCGCTTGCCGTCGATGGTGGGCACCTCGATGGTGCCGCCGAGGGCGACCGTGTGCATCGGCACCGGCACGTGGCAATGGAGGTTCGCCCCCTCGCGCTGGAAGAAACGGTGCGGCTTGATGGTGAGGAAGACATAGAGGTCGCCGGGCGGGCCGCTGCGCACGCCGGCTTCGCCTTCGCCGGCGAGGCGGATGCGCGTGCCGGTTTCGATACCCGCCGGAATCGAGACCTGCAAGGTCTTTTCCTTGCGGGTGCGACCGGTTCCGCTGCAGGTTTTGCAGGGGTTTTTGATGGTCTGGCCGGCGCCGCCGCAGGAAGGGCTGGTGCGTTCGACGGTGAAGAATCCCTGCTGCGCGCGGACGCGTCCCGCGCCGCGGCAGGTTCCGCAGGTTTCCACCTTGGAGCCTTTTTCGGCGCCGCTGCCGGTGCAGGCCTGGCAGCCCTGCCAGGTGGAAATTTTAATGGTGGCATCCTTGCCCTTGAAGGATTCTTCCAGGGTGATTTCCATTTCATGGCTGAGGTCGGCGCCGCGCCGCGCGCCCTCGCCGCCGCCGCGCCGCCCGCCCTGCGCCGCGCCGCCCATGAAGTCGCCGAACATTTCCTCGAAGATGTCGCCCAGGCCCGCGCCGCCAAAGCCGCCGAAACCGCCAGGAGCGCCGCCGCCGGGACGGCCCCCGCCGCCCTGGAAGGCGTCCGCGCCGAAACGGTCATAGGCGGCGCGCTTCTGCTCGTCCTTCAATACTTCATAGGCTTCGCTGATTTCCTTGAACTTGTGCTCGGCGTCCTTGTTGCCGGGGTTCTTGTCGGGGTGATACTTCATCGCCATCTGGCGGTAGGCTTTTTTCAGCTCTTCCGCCGTGGCTTTTTTATCGACGCCGAGGAGTTCGTAATAGTCTTTTTTGGCCATTATAATTTCATCCTCATTGTCATCCTGAGGGAGCGAAGCGACAGAAGGATCTTGTGATTATCCATCAAGATCCCTCGCTTCGCTCAGGATGACAGGTGGGGTGTTACCCCGCCGACTTGTTCTTCTTGTTGCCTTTTTCATCGACCTCGGTGAAGTCGGCATCGACGATTTCAGGCTCGGCCGGCTTTTCCGCGGAAGGTTCTGTGCCGTCCGCCGCCGGGGCTGCGCCCGCCGCTGCGGACGCTTCCTGTTCCGCCTTGTAAAGATGCTCGCCCAGTTTCATGGCGGCTTCCTGCAGGGCGTCGGTTTTTTTCTTGATGTCCGCGATGTCGCTGCCCTCGAGCGCCGACTTCAGGCTGGCCACGGCGTCCTCCACCGTCTTCTTGTCGGCGGGAGGGATTTTATCGCCGGAGTCTTTCAGCGTTTTCTCGGCGGTATGGACCAGGGATTCGGCGCGGTTCTTGGTTTCCACCTCTTCGCGCTTCTTCTTGTCCTCGGTCGCGTTTTCTTCCGCTTCCTTCACCATTTTCTTGATGTCGGCGTCGGAGAGGCCGCCGGAGGCCTGGATGCGGATCTGCTGTTCCTTGCCGGTCGCCTTGTCCTTGGCGGAAACCTGCACGATGCCGTTGGCGTCGATGTCAAAGGTGACTTCGACCTGCGGAATGCCGCGCGGGGCGGGGGGCAGGCCGACCAGGTCGAACTGGCCGAGCAGCTTGTTGTCGGCGGCCATTTCACGCTCGCCCTGGAAGACGCGGATGGTGACGGCGTTCTGGCTGTCTTCGGCGGTCGAGAACACTTGCGACTTCTTGGTCGGGATGGTGGTGTTGCGGTCGATCAGGCGCGTGAACACGCCGCCCAGCGTTTCGATGCCGAGCGACAGCGGGGTGACGTCGAGCAGCAGCACGTCCTTGACGTTGCCGGAGAGGACGCCGCCCTGGATGGCCGCGCCGTCCGCCACGACTTCATCGGGATTGACGCCGCGGTGCGGCTCCTTGCCGAAGAATTCCTTCACCAGCTCGATCACCTTGGGCATGCGGGTCATGCCGCCGACGAGGATGACTTCGTCGATTTCCGAGGTCTTGATGCCGGCGTCGCGGATCGCCGCCTTGCAGGGTTCCAGCGTCTTGGCGATCAGGTCGCCGACCAGCTGCTCCAGCTTGGCGCGGGTCAGCTTGACGTTGAGGTGCTTGGGGCCGTTCTGGTCCGCGGTGATGAAGGGCAGGTTGACTTCGGTCTGCGTCGCGGAGGAAAGCTCGATCTTGGCCTTTTCGGCGGCTTCCTTCAGGCGCTGCAGCGCCAGCTTGTCCTTGCGCAGATCGACGGTGTTTTCTTTTTTGAACTCGTCGGCCAGGAAGTCGATGATGCGGGCGTCGAAGTCCTCGCCGCCGAGGAAGGTGTCACCGTTGGTGGCCTTGACCTCGAACACGCCGTCGCCGATTTCCAGCACCGACACGTCGAAGGTGCCGCCGCCGAGGTCATAGACCACGATGGTGCCGGAGTTCTTCTTGTCCAAACCATACGCCAATGCCGCCGCCGTCGGCTCGTTGATGATGCGCAGGACTTCAAGCCCGGCGATGCGGCCGGCGTCCTTGGTCGCCTGGCGCTGGCTGTCGTTGAAATAGGCGGGGACGGTGATGACCGCCTTGGTCACCTTCTCGCCGAGGAAATTTTCGGCGGTCTCTTTCATCTTTTGCAGGATCATCGCGCTGATCTGCGAGGGGGCGTATTTCTCGCCGTCGATTTCAACCCAGGCATCGCCGTTGTCGCCCTCGATGATATGGAAGGGCGCTTTTTCGCGCATTTTTTTGACTTCGGCGTCGTTGAAGCGGCGGCCCATCAGGCGCTTGATCGCATAGAGCGTCTTGTCGGAATTGGTGACGGCCTGGCGTTTCGCCGGCTGGCCGACCAGGCGCTCGCCGTCCTTGGTGAAGGCGACCATCGAGGGCGTGGTGCGGGCGCCTTCGGCGTTTTCGATAACCTTTGCCTTGTCACCTTCCATAATGGAAACGCAGGAATTGGTCGTTCCTAAGTCTATACCGATGATTTTGCTCATAGTTTTAATTCTCCTTTAAGTTGCAGGCCTTCAGCCGCATGGGTCATTTTGACCAAGAAACTACACCCGATTCCCCGCAAATGAAAGCCTATTTTATATGGGTTTATACGCGCTCAGGGGCGGCTGGATTGCCTTGTTTATAAATAAATCTCAAGCGGGAAGGCGCTGCTTTTACGTAAAAACAGACAGGTGGTTCTCTTAAGGGGCGGGCTTCTGGTAGGCGCCGGGCGCAGGCGGCGGCAGCGGGCTGCCGGCGTCGCGGATCCTGTCGCTGCTCTCGATCAGGGCGTTCAGGATTTCCGGCTCTTTGGCGGCATGGCCGGCGATGACTAGTTTCAGGC
>JAIOQI010000073.1 GCA_021413445.1 Alphaproteobacteria bacterium
AAATGGCCCAAGACCTCACCAAGCTTTTCAACCAGTTTGCCGGCAAGGAAATTCCGATGGTCGAAAAGACGCGCAAAATCGGGCCGAATGTCAAGGGTGTGTATCTCGAGGTAAACCTCGCCGATCCGAAGTATCCTGTCCTCCAGGAAATGGAAAAGACGGCCAAGGCCAACGGCCTGGAGCTGAGCCTGCTGTGGCAGGGTAGGGCGCAAACGGATGACCTCAGACCTGACCGCATCACCGCCTACATCAAAAAAGGCGCCGACGGCAAATACCGTGTTAGCGATAAATTCAAGATCGGCTGATTAACTAAACGCCTGCAACCCCGTCATCGCGCGCCCGAGGATCAGCGCGTGGATGTCGTGCGTGCCTTCGTAGGTGTTGACCGCTTCCAGGTTCATCACATGGCGGATGACGTGATATTCGTCGGAAACGCCGTTGCCGCCGAGCATGTCGCGCGCCGTGCGGGCGATGTCCAGCGACTTGCCGCAGTTGTTGCGCTTCATCAGCGAGATGGCCTCCGGCGCGGCGCGGTCTTCGTCCTTGAGGCGGCCAAGGCGGAGCGCGCCCTGCAGTCCCAGCGTGATTTCCGTCATCATGTCGGCGAGCTTTTTCTGGATCAGCTGGGTGGCGGCCAGCGGCCTGCCGAAGACGATGCGGTCGAGGCAGTATTGCCGCGCCTGATGCCAGCAGAATTCCGCCGCGCCCAGCGCGCCCCAGGCGATGCCGTAGCGGGCGTTGTTGAGGCAGGAGAAAGGCCCGGTCAGGCCCTTGACGGTGGGAAACTTGTTTTCTTCCGGCACGAACACATCGTCCATGACGATCTCGCCGGTGATGGAGGCGCGCAAGCTGAATTTGCCCTCGATCTTGGGTGCGCTCAATCCCTTCATGCCCTTTTCCAGCACGAAACCGCGAATGTCGCCGGCATCATCCTTCGCCCAGACGACGAACACGTCGGAGATGGGGGAATTGGTGATCCACATCTTGGCGCCCTTGAGGATGTAGCCGCCCTTGGTCTTGGTGGCGCGGGTCTTCATCGCGCCGGGATCGGAGCCGCCGTCGGGTTCGGTCAGGCCGAAGCAGCCGACCCATTCCCCGGTGGCGAGTTTTGGCAGGTATTTCTGTTTCTGCTCTTCGGTGCCGAAAGCGTAAATCGGGTACATCACCAACGAAGACTGCACGGAAAGCGCGGAGCGGTAGCCGCTGTCCACGCGCTCGACCTCGCGGGCGATCAGCCCGTAGGACACATAGTTGATGCCCGCGCAGCCGTAGCCGTGCAGGGTGGAGCCGAGCAGCCCCAGTTCGCCCATCTCGTTCATGATCTCGCGGTGGAAAATTTCATGGCGGTTGGCTTCGGTGACGCGCGGCAGCAGCTTGTCCTGCGCATAAGCGCGGGCGCTGTCGCGGATCATGCGTTCCTCGTCGGTCAGCTGGTCGTCGAGGAGGAGCGGGTCTTCCCATTTGAAGGCGGGTTTCAGTTTTGATTTTTCCATGGCGGGGGCTTTCACGGCGGGTTGTGCGTTCATTGGTTTATTCCTGAATGGATACGGAGCAAAATATGGCAGAAAAGCCGCAGGGACGCGAGGGCATTTGGCGTCAATAAATTATGAAAACAATAACTTTATTGACGTATCAAAATACAGGCTTTAAAGTTCCATAACAATTCAGGAGCGAAGGTATGTTTGGATTCAGGCGGAAAACCCAGCAAGAACTGGATGCGGCTTTTTTAGAGGCTGTCAACTGGCATGATTTCAAGCAGGCGCAAAAGCTGCTGAAGAAGGGGGCGAACGTCCTGGCGCAGGATGCGGGGGGCAATACGGCCTTTCACCGCCTGACAGGCGCGGCCAACTATGAAGCAGAAAATGAGATCAATGAGTTCGCCTTTTTTCTTCAGGGACAAGGCCTGGATATTCATGCGCGCAATAAACAGGGGCAGGCTTGTTTGCATCTGGTGGCGGAAAAAGTGCATCCCAGAGTCCGGGCGGAAGATTGGAGTCGCTATTTTATCAGATGCGATGGCCCCGGGATGATGGGCATCCTTCTGAAGCGCGGCGCGCGGGTCGGCGACAGGGACAATTCAGGCAGGACTGTGCTGCATGCGGCAGCAGCCCTGGGCGATGCGGATATGGTCAACGCGTGCCTGAAAATCGACACTTCCCTGATCACCACACAGGACAATGAAGGGAAATACCCCTATCAGGCGGTCGTCGCTCAGTCCGTCAAACATCACGATTTCCTGCAAGGGCTGAAGGCAAAACTGGAGAGATGCCAGACTCCCAAAGTCGAGGAATCCGCTGTCGCGCCAGCCGCGAGCGTTTCCGACGACAACTGGGTTTTGCTGAAGCCGGACCAGGTGGCGCATGTCAGCGTCGAGAAGGCGATCGGCTACAAGCTGACGGAGATTTTCAACTTCAGCAGCCGCACCTATGCCCGCATCACGCACAATCTTGAGACCAAGGCCGATGTGACCGAGACCAGGGGTTTTGACGAGTTTTCGGACAAGTCCGCTTTTGCTGCGGCGCGGGAGGAGCTTTTGCGCCTCGGCGGGCAGGCGGACGAAGGTTCGGTTCATGGCCAGGTGCTGGATAAAAAACGCCCGCCGTTCTCCAAAGACGCATGACGGAAAAGATGCAGGGACGCGAGGTTATTTTTGAGTTCCGCCAGGTCGGGAGCCTGATGCGCGTCATGGCCATGGACACCGCCACCATGACCGAGGTTTTGACCCAAGGCCCGGCGAACGCCGGGGAGGAAGCCCTCAAGAAAAACGCGCTGTTAAGGCTGGAATATGTGCTGCGCAAAGCGGGAAAGATTTCCTGAATATTGTAATCTTATATCGGGAATTGTCAGCTTGACGATATAAGCTGTCAGGCCTACCATCTTTAATGAAATCAACGATGTGGGCGGACTGACATGTCTTTTTTCAAGAGAACACAAGCAGAGTTGGACGAGGCTTTTCTCAAGGCCGCCGCCGACTATAAGGTTGCCAAGGCAAAAAGGCTGTTGAAAAGGGGCGCCAATGTTTTGGCCAAGGATAAAGACGGCAACACCGCCCTGCACATGATGGCGAAAAATAATCCGGATAGCGGGGACTGCAAGCGGGAGCTTTTCGGGGCCAATTACCGCCTCGCGGACGAGTTCGTCTGTTTGCTGCTCGGCAAGGGCGTGGATATAAACGCCGCCAACAAATACGGCAAGACCTGCCTGCATTATGCCGCGGCCAATGCGGATGACTATGACGGCAGGCTTATGGCCGTTTTGCTGAACCGCGGTGCGAACCCCAATGTTTCCGATCTGTCTGGAAAGGCGCCCTTGCACTACGTCGTGCCGGACCGTTCGGCGGCCAAGCTCATTGACAACGGGGCGCGGGTGGATATTCAGGACAATGACGGTAAAACCCCCCTGCATGTGGCGGCAGCCAGGGGCGATGACAGCCTTATCCAGTTATACCTCAAGGCGGACAGGTCTTCCCTCGACATCAAGGACAAGGACGGGAAATATCCGCATGACAGCGCCGTGAGTGGCCCAGTCGGGCATTTCATGCTGTCACGGTCTTTGCTGGGCCATTTAAATGCCTATCGCGAGGACATGCAAAGGCTGCAGAAGAAAAAAGAGCAGGAAAAGCTTGCGACCGGCAATGACTGGATTTTGCTGCAGCCGGACCAGGTGGCGCATGTGAAGCTTGAGAAGGGCATCGGCTACAAGCTGACGGAGATTTTCAATTTCCGCGCCCGCACCTACACCGTCATCACGCAAAATCTGGAGACCAAGGCTGAAATGACGGTGGTCAAGGGTTTTGACGATTTTTCGGACAAGACGCTGCTGAGAGACGGCTACAAGGCGCTCGTCAGTCTGGGCGGCAAAGCGGATGAAAATACGATTTACCGGCAGGTCTTGAACAAAAGCCCCTCGAAACTGCCGCGGCCGGAAGCCAACGGGCCCCAATAGCCTTAACAATCAACTGGCATAGACCCCCTATATCTGGTATAGACGTATCAGTGTGAACACCATATGGGGTTTTATCTGTGCCTGACAGTCATAAAATTATCGCCCTTGCCGCCGACCATGCCGGTTTTGAACTGAAAAACCACGTGGCGGGGATTTTGAAAGCCGAAGGTTATGAGATCCTGGATCTCGGCACCCACTCGGCTGAGCGCGTCGATTATCCGGATTATGGGCGTGCCTTGGCGGAGGCAATTGCCGCGGGCAAGGCCGGGCGCGGGATCGGCATCTGCGGCAGCGGGATCGGCATCTGCATCATGCTCAACCGGAACCCGGCGGTGCGCGCGGCCCTGTGCGGCGAAGACCTCTCGGCGCGGCTGGCGCGCCAGCATAATGACGCGAACGTGCTGGTGCTGGGCAGCCGCCTGATAGGCGAGGGCATGGCGATGGAATGCGTCAGGGTTTTTTTGAACACGGAATTCGAGGGCGGGCGTCATGAAGAACGCGTTAAAAAACTTGGGAAGTGCTGAGCCGATGGCGAAGGGCTTTTTCACCGCCGGGCTGAAGGACGCCGATCCGGAAATATTCTCCGCGATTGCCAAGGAGCTGGAGCGCCAGCAGAACCAGATTGAATTGATCGCCTCGGAGAACATCGTCTCCCGCGCCGTGCTGCAGGCGCAGGGCTCGGTGCTGACCAACAAATACGCCGAGGGTTATCCCGGCAAGCGCTATTACGGCGGCTGCGAATTCATCGATATTTCCGAACAGTTGGCGATCGACCGCGTCTGCAAGCTGTTCGGCGCGACATTCGCCAACGTGCAGCCGCATTCCGGCGCCCAGGCCAACCAGGCGGTGATGCTGGCGCTATTGCAGCCGGGCGACACGATTTTAGGCCAGGCGCTGAGCTCCGGCGGCCACCTGACGCACGGCGCCAAGCCGAATATGTCCGGCAAATGGTTCAACGCCGTCCAGTACGGCGTGCGCAAGGAAGACGCGCTGATCGACTACGATGAAGTTGAAAAACTGGCGCGCGAGCACAAGCCGAAAATGATTATCGCCGGCGCTTCCGCCTATCCGCGCCAGATCGACTTTGCGCGCTTCCGCAGGATCGCCGATGAAGTGGGCGCTTACCTGATGGTCGATATGGCGCATTACGCGGGGCTGGTGGCGGCGGGGCTTTACCCCAGCCCGGTCGCTCACGCTCATGTGACGACCTCGACCACCCACAAGACCCTGCGCGGCCCGCGCGGCGGCATCATCCTCACCAATGACGAGGAACTGTTGAAGAAAATTAATTCCGCCGTGTTCCCGGGCTTGCAGGGTGGGCCGCTGGAGCATGTGATCGCCGCCAAGGCGGTGGCTTTCGGCGAGGCTTTGCAGCCGTCGTTCAAGGTTTACGCCCAAGCGGTGCTGGACAATGCCCGGATGCTGGCGGCGACGCTGAAAAAAGGCGGGCTGGATATCGTCTCCGGCGGCACGGACTGCCACCTGGTGCTGGTCGATCTGCGCCCGAAGAAGCTGACCGGACGCGCGGCGGAAGCCAGCCTGGAGCACGCGCGGATGACCTGCAACAAGAACGCCATCCCCTTCGACCCGGAAAAGCCGATGGTGACGTCCGGCGTGCGTCTCGGCACGCCGGCGGCGACCACGCGCGGTTTCGGCGTGAAGGAATTCGAACTGGTCGGGCAGTATATCGTCGAAGTGCTGGACGGCCTGGCCAAGGGCCAGAATGTTGAACAAGAAGTTGCCGGGCGCGTCCTGAAGCTGTGCCGGCAATTCCCGATTTATCCTTTGGAGTAACCTGATGCGCTGCCCTTTTTGCGGACATGAAGAGACACAAGTGAAGGACTCGCGGCCGAGCGAGGATAATGCCGCCATCCGCCGCCGCCGTGAATGCACCCATTGCGACGCGCGTTTCACCACCTTCGAGCGGGTGCAACTGCGCGAACTGACCGTCCTGAAAAACGACGGCCGCCGCGCGCCGTTCGAGCGCGACAAGCTGGTGCGCTCGCTCAGGCTGCCGCTGCAAAAACGCCCGGTGGACGCCGAAACGCTGGAGCGCGTGGTCAACGACATCATCCGCCGCCTTGAATCATTGAGCGAGGCGGACATTCCCACCAAGGTGATCGGTGAATTTGCGATGAAGGCGCTCTCCGGCCTTGATCCCATCGCTTATATCCGTTATGCCTCTGTGTACAAGAATTTCGACGAGGTCAACGACTTCAACGCCTTCCTGGGCGATCTGGAGAGAACATACAAGAAAGCGGACAATGGTTGAAAAAAAGAAGCCGGCTCCAAGAAAAGGCCTCGGCCGCGCGCCTGAGAAAGCCGTCGTAAAAAAGAGCGAGGGCTCCATCAAGGCGCAAAAAACCGCCGCGCGGCTGGCGGCGGTGCAGGTGCTGTACCAGATGCGCCTGAACAATCAGGACGCCAAGTCTGCCGTGCGCGAATTCATCGACCATCGCATCGGCTTTAATCTGGACGGAGACCTTTTCGTTCCGGCGAATCCCGATCTCCTGCAGGAAATCGTCATGGGCGTCACGGAACGCTGGGCGGACATCGAGGCGATCGTCAGCAAGGCCCTGGCCGACGGCAAAAAGGGCGAGGTCGAGACCCTGCTTGAGTCCATCCTGCGCGCCGGGACCTATGAGCTGATGGCAAACAGCAAAGTCGACACCGGGGTTATCATCAATGACTACCTCAATATCACCACCGGCTTTTACGAGGGTTCCGAGACGAAAATCGTCAATGCCATCCTCGATAAAGTGGCCAAGTCGGTGCGGGATTAGGCCTTAAATCCGCCATTGACATTATGGTTAAATAATATTATTATGCTAACCATATAATTTTTAATGCACAGGTGATTTCTATGGCGCAACCGACATTGATTATTGTGGGCGGGATGGCTGGTTGCGGCAAGACGACGCTGGCGGCAGCCCTGGCGAAGCATTTCCCCAATTCCGTCCATCTCGACAGCGACCGCATCCGCAAGGAGATTTTCGGCGTTTCCGAGACGACGCGCCTGCCGGCCGAAGCCTATACGACCGAGGCAAAGTCGCTGGTTTTTGACGAGATCAACCGCCGGATAGAAAAATATTTCGCCGAGGGAAAAACCATCATCGTCAGCGCGGCTGTTTTGTCCCCCAGGACCAAGACGTACCGCGAACAGCTGGCGGCGGAAAACAACGCCGTATTCGCCGGCATCTTCCTGCAGGCCGACCTGCATGTCCTGTTCGACCGCGTGGCCAGGCGCGTGGATGATGTGTCCGATGCCGGCGCTGATGTTGTCCGGTTTCAGGCGGCCAGCGCCGCTGACACGGGCGGTTGGCCGGTGATCGATGCCAACCAGTCTCCCGAAGCCGTTTTTCAGGCGGCGTTGAAAATCATCCAGCAAGCGCGGGCTGGCGCTGTAAAGCCGCGTCCGCGCCGTCAGTCCGGCAGGGATCCGGGGGGAAGCCTTTAATGTCAGAACCGGCAAACAACAACAACAAGCGCGATGCCAGCCAGGTACATATTTTTATCGACCTGGACGGCGTGCTGGCCGATTTCGCCGGGCATGCCCGGGCGCATGGAAAATTTACTGCCGACGGGCGGACAAAGTGGAACGAGCTGGATTATACTTGGTGGTCGACAATGCCGGCGTACCCGGGGGCAAAGGAATTTTATGATGCTGCCGTGAAGTTGGGCGAGGTAAAGTTCCTGTCGGCGCCTATTCCAGCCGAAGAATGTTTTTCCGGCAAGGCGCATTGGGTCCGGAATTTTGTTCCGGAGCGCGGCAAGTTTATTTTGCGGGATTTGATCTTATGCGCCGGCGCCGACAAGGGCTATCTTGCGGCCGCCAACCGTATCCTGATTGATGACCGCCAGGACAATATCAAGGACTGGGTTGATGCCGGCGGTATCGGCATCCATCATAACGGCGATTTCGCGGCAACGTTGCAGAAGCTGCAGGATGTCCTGAGAACGCTTGCCGCTGCGCCGAAGCCGCAGCAGAAGCCCCGCCCTCCCGGGCCGAAGCCTTAAGCCAGCCTTTTAAACCCGTCCGCCAGTTCCGCCTTCAGGTCGCCGATGTCCTCGAAGCCGATATGGAGGCGCAGCGAGAATCCTTCTTCCGTCCACGGTTCGGCGGTGCGGTCGGACTTGGGCTGCACGGGGAAGCACAGCGACTCATAGCCGCCCCAGCTGGCGCCCATATGGAACAGCTCGAAGCCATCCAGCATTTTCGCGATTTTTGTCTTGTCGGTTTCCCTGAGGATGATGCCGAAGGTGCCCGACGCGCCCTTGAAGTATTTTTTCCAGTTGTCATGCCCTGGGCATGAGGGCAGCGCCGGGTGCAGCACGCGCTTGACGGCGGGCTGCTGTTCCAGCCAATGCGCCATTTCGAGGGCGCGGGATTGGTGCTCCTTCATGCGCACTTCCAGGGTGCGCAGGCCGCGCAGCCCCAGGTACAGCTCTTCCGAGCCGGCGCAGACGCCGAGCTGGAGCGCGGTTTTTTTGAGCTGGGGATAGGAGTCGGCGGTGCCGGAGACGACGCCGAGAATCACGTCCGAATGGCCGGAAATGTATTTGGTCGCCGACATCAGCGAAACGTCGATGCCGTTCTCCAGCGGCTTGAACAGCAGCGGCGTGGCCCAGCTGTTGTCCATGATGGTGGTGATGTTTTTCGCTCTTGCGGCCCCGGCCATCGCGCCGATGTCGCCGACTTCAAAGGTGAGGGAGCCGGGCGATTCCATGAACAGCGCGGAGGTGTTTTTCCTGAACAGTTTTTCGATGCCGGCGCCGGCCAGCGGCGGGTAAAATTCCACCTCGACGCCGTACTTGGTCAGGATTTCCCGGCAGAATTTTCGGCAGGGGCCATAGACGTTGTCGGAGACCAGCACATGGTCCCCGGCCTTGCTGAAGCTCATGAGCGCAATGGTGATGGCCGACAGTCCGGAGCTGACGGAAACGCTGCCCGCTGCTCCTTCCAGCGCGGCCACGGCTTCTTCAAAAGAGGCGCTGGTGGGCGTTCCCGAGCGGCCGTAGGAGAAGGGCGCTTTGGAGATATTTTCAAATTCGGCATAGGTGTTGAAAACAATCGTCGAGGCGCGGTGCACCGGCGTATTGACGACGCCGTGAAAGGCCTTCGGGTTGGAGCCCGCATGGGTGAGCAGGGTGCCGGTCTTTTTTGTGGTCATGGTCTTAAGGTCCTTTGGCCTTGGGCAGGGCGGGGTTGGAGCCCCATTCCGTCCACGAGCCATCATACACCGCCGCGTCCTTGCGGCCAAGTTCATAGAGCGCCAGCGCGACGACGCAGGCCGTCACGCCGCTGCCGCAGGAACAGGCGAGTTTGTCCTGAAGGCTGACACGGGCGTTTTGCAAGGCTTTTTCGAGTTCATCCTTGGTTTTCAGCGTGCCGTCAGGGTTGATGAACTGCATAAAAGGCGTACTGAGAGAGTCCGGAATATGCCCGGACTCGACCTGCGGGCGCGGGTCGGGGGTCTCGCCGGTGAAGCGTCCGGCGTCGCGCGCATCCAGCAGGGTAAAATTCTTGGCGGCGATATTGCCTTTTATCTGTTCGAGCTGCTTGAGCAGGTGTGATTTGAATGCCGCCTTGAATACGGCAGGCGGCGGCGCGATGGATGATTTTTCTTCTGTGGCGTAGCCGGTTTTGATCCACGCCGGCAATCCGCCGTCGAGGATTTTGACATTCTCATGCCCGAACAGGCGGAACATCCACCAGGCGCGGGAGGCCGCCATGTATATGCCGCTGCGGTCGTAAACAACCACCAGGTCATCATTACCGATGCCGAGCGCGCCGGTTTTTTCGGCGAATAATTGCGGCGAGGGGACGGTATGGGCGAAAGGAGCCTGGGTATCCGCCACGTCATCAATGTCAAAATCCCGCGCGCCGGGAATGCCCTGCGCGGAAGGGGGAAGATGGTAGCTGGCGTCCAGCACCTTCACGTGCTTCTGGCCGAGGATTTTTTTCAGTTCTGCGGCGCTGATGAGGGCGGACATTATTTGTTGCCCCATTTCCGGCGCAGGCGATCGTGGTTCCTGGCGAACCAGTTGAGGCAGATCACCGTCGCGGCATTGGTGATGCGGCCCGTATCCAGCATGCGGATGGCTTCGGTGGCGGCGACAAGATGGGTTTTGATTTCCTCCCCTTCTTCCTCAAGCCCGTAATGCCCGGCCTCCGCCTTGCCGATGCGTCCGCAGTAGAGCATGAAAACTTCTTCGCTGCCGCCGGGGCTGGGGTAGGCTTTGCCGATGAATTCAAGGTCGAGAATCTCGCAGCCGGTCTCCTCGATGGCTTCGCGCCTCACGGCGGTTTCCGGGTCTTCCCCCTCGTCGGCCATGCCGGCGCAGCACTCCATCAGCCAGGGGTTCTCGTCGCCGGCCAGGAAGGCGCCGACGCGGAATTGTTCGTTGAGCAGGATCTGGTCCGTCTCCGGCTGGTAGAGCAGGGCGACGGCCACCGTTCCGCAGTAGAATATCTCGCGGGAGACGGGGCTGGCCCAGTCGTCGTGCTTCAGGCTTCGGTGCTGGATGACCACGGTCTCCAGGTTATGCCAGCCCTTAAACTCGACCTTGCGGGAAATGATCTTGGCTTTGGGGGAAACGGTCATGATTGTCCATAATAATAATTTCACAGATACGCCCGAGTCTAGGTCAAATACTCCCTAGCTTCAAGATGGCTCCTCATATACAAAGGGTGGCAACCGGGTTCATGGCGAATCCGTATGGAAACCAACTTATAAGGCTTACGATCATGAAAATATACAAACTTGCTTTTGCTTTTTTGGCGCTGCTGACGCTCTCGGCGCAGGTAGCGCATGCGCAGGATGCCCTGTCGCAGCTGAGCGATGTAGAGTCGAACAGCGCTTATGCGGCCAGCGACGACAGCAGGAGTGGTGAAGATTCCGGCGATAACGCCAGCGCCTCTTTTGACGGCCAGCCGAGCGGTTCGACAGGAGACTCGTCCTCGCTTGATCCCAGCTACGGCAACGGCGCCTACGCGAACAGCGACGAGTAATTATCTTCGACGTGAAAAAAAGGGGGGAGCTATAAAGCTCCCCCTTTTTTATTTTGCCGCCGCCACCAGCTTATCGCTCGCTTCCTCAATCTCCTTTTCCAGCCGCTCCATCATTTGTAAGGGCGGGAGGCCGGCGGGGATGACGGGCAGGAATTCGAAGGTGATCTTGCCGGATTTTTTAAAGAAGGCGTTGCGCCCCCAGAAGACGCCGGAATTGAGCGCCATCGGCACGATGGGAACCTGCACGTCGCGATAGACCTTGGCGATGCCGGCTTTGTAGGTCTTTTTGGCGCCGACGGCGACGCGGGTGCCTTGCGGGAAAATGATGACCGGGCGGCCGGAGGCCAGCGCGCGCCGGCAGCCCCTGATGATGGAATTCAGGGCCTCGGTGCCTGAGCCGCGGTCGATGGCGATTTGACGCATGCCGAAAAAATACAAGCCAAAGACAGGGAGGTATGTCAGTTCCTTTTTGAGGATGATGGCGGGGTAGCCGAGCTTTTTCATGAACGGGAGCTTGAGAGTCTCAAAGGCGGACTGGTGCTTGGCGGCGATGATATAGGGGCCGGATTTGGGCAGGTTTTTCAGGCCCTTGATTTCCAGGGTCAGGCCCAGGATGTATTTTTCAATCAGCGTGATATATCCGCCGTAGATATTGCTGACAATGCTGACGCATTTCTTCTCCGGCAGCACGAAAGTCCAGAGCAGCGCGACGCTCCAGAACAGCGAACCGGAAAAGAAAAGGATGTTGAACAGGATGGAGCGGATGGCGTTCATTTGTTGTGTTGCCCGATATGCAGGAGCCAGGCCGCGATATACTTCATGTATTCGCGCAGGACAAGGTTCCGGGTGGCGGGCGACTGCCACCAGAGATTCAGGTCGAGATGGTCGGGCGCCACCGGAAAGGGGGCGATGTCGAGGTCCGGCGCGATGCGGTTGAATTCCAGCAGGGCGCGCTTGAGGTGGTAATTCGCCGTGACCAGGTAGAGGGAACTGTAATTCTGCCGCCGCAGCCAGTTGACGGTCTCCACGGCGTTGCCGGCGGTGTTATCCGCCTCGAAACCCAGGACGACGCAGCAGTCGAGGTTGCTTTGCGGCTCGTCTTTCCAGTGCTTCAGGAGTTTCTTGATTTCCGTGCCGCGATAAACCCCGGAAATGAACAGTTTTTTGCCAAAGCCTTTTTCCAGCAGGTCAAATCCGGCATCGAGGCGGTTGCTGCCGCCGGTCAGCACCACAATGGCATCCCGCTTTTGCAGCGGTTCCGGAGGGGGGGGCACGGCGGCGCTCTGGATAAAGGAAGACAGCCCGGCGCACCAGCCGGCGACCGCCAGCGTGAGCAGCAGGCCGATACAGGCGAAAATGATCCCTTTGCGTTTCATGGCAGCCTGGAAAGCTCTTTCAGGACGGTCGCCTGCGCCGTCAGGTGGGCGATCAGGCTCCCTACCAAGAGAGGGGATACGATCAGCAGAGCCCATTGCAGGGGCATCAGTTGCAGGTTGGAGAAGATATTGGTGTCCAGGGTATGCGTGACGGAACTGATGACCAGCAGGGTGACAAAGGTGCAGACCAGCCCGGCCAGCGCGCCTTTCAGCGTGCCGCGCAGCGTGTGCTGGCGGAACTGGCCGGCGATATATTCGTCGCTGGCGCCGATCAGGTGCAGCGTTTCGACCTCCGGCTGGTGGATCAGCAGCTTCGCCCGGACGATCCCGGAAATGGCCACGACGGCCAGCAGCACAATCACGCCGGTGAGCAGGAAGACGAACAGGGAAGCGGTATTGACCAGGGCCTTGACGTCATCCAGCGTGTCGGTGTGGGTGTCAACCGTGGCGGACGGCGCGACGGTTTTTATTTCGCTTTGCAGATGCGATGCATCGGCATTCTTGACCAGCTTGACATCGATCAGCGCGGGAAGGGGGATGGTGTCCAGGGCCGCGCTCTGGCCCATCCAGGGCTCGATCAGGTTCTTGATTTCATCTGCCGTCAGCCGGCGGGACTCGCTGACGTCGGCGCTGCCTTTGAGCAGCGTCATGATCTGCTGGACGCTGTTGTCGAACCTTTCCTGCTCCCGGTCCGAGGGTTTTCCGCCTTCGGCGGGCGCCAGCGGCGGCTTGATTTCAACGGTCAGCGTCCCGGACAGGCCGGTCACCCAGTTTTTGGTGATGGTCGATAGCCCCAGATTGACGACCAGCGCCAGGGTGACGAAGAACACCATCAGCCCCGTGACCAGGCTGACCAGGTGCGCGCCGACGCCCTCGTCCAGCGCGATATCGTAAGAATATTTTTTAAATAATTGCTTGCTCATGGGTTATGCCGCCTTTGCCTGTATTTTAGGGAGGATTTCGAGGGTCCCTTTTTCAAGGCGCATTTGCGGGTGCGGGAAACGGCGGACGATGTCCTCGTCATGGGTGGCGATGACGACCGTCGTGCCGTGCCGGTTCAGCTCCTCGAACAGGGTCAGGAGCTTGGTGCCGATGTTTTCGTCGATGTTCCCCGTCGGCTCGTCCGCCAGCAAAAGCTTGGGGCGGTTGATGATGGCGCGGGCAATCGCGATGCGCTGCTGCTCGCCGCCGGAAAGCGTCGGGGGGCGGCACTCCATTTTTTCGCCCAGTCCCACCCAGTGCAGCAGTTCGGCGACATTCTTTTTGACGTGTTTTTCAGTCAGGCCGGAGATGCGCAGGGGTAGCGCGACGTTGTCGAAGGCGGACAGGTGGTTGAGCAGGCGGAAATCCTGGAACACCACGCCGATCTGGCGGCGGATTTCCGGCATGGTCTTGCGCGTCATCGCCGACATGTCGCGTCCGAACATGGAGATGATGCCGCGCGTCGGCTTCTGGCCGACGTAGAGCAGTTTCATCAGCGACGTTTTCCCGGCGCCGCTGGGGCCGGTGAGAAAGTGGAACGAGCCCGGCGCAAGCTCGAAGTTGATGTCATGCAGGACTTCCGAACCGGTGCTGTAACGCAAGCCGACATTAGAGAATTTGACCAAAGCCATGTGCCCCGTCCCGTCATTCTGTTAAAAACGCGATGTGTTATGATAGCAGGTGTTTGCGCACAACAAAACTCTCAAAAATTAGTTATTTGTTCGATAAAATCTGCTATCTTATCGAAAAGGAGTTTTCGGGGCCGCACATGATTTTAACCTGTCCTCAGTGTCAGTCGCAGTACAATCTGGATCCGGGCAAGCTGGGTGACGGTCGCACGGTGCGTTGCGTCAGTTGCAGCCACACATGGTTTCAGCCGTCGGCAGAGCGGGAAGCTGCTTCAAAACAGGATGACGCCGTTTTTGAAGCCATTCTGTCCGAGGTCGGCGACAGCACGGCGCCGCGCACAAAGGAAGCTGACGGCACGACGCAGGTGCTCAGGCACATTTCGTCTGCTCCGGTTATCACTTACAATCCCCTGGGGGTGGGCGCCAGGGCCTTTGGCTGGCTGACGTTCTTCCTGTGGACGTCCCTGACGCTGCTTTTCCTCTTTTTTGCCCAGAACCCGGTTGTGCGGCACTGGCCCTCCATGGCGCTGCTCTACCAAACGATGGGGTTCAATATCGAAGCGCCGGGCGAAGGCATCAGGATCAGTGAAATCGTCGCCGAGCAGCGGCTTGAAAAAGAGGGCCGGGTGCTGCTGGTCGATGGCAAAATGACCAATATGAGCGAACATGACATTCCTTACCCGCCGCTGCATGTGGTTTTAAAAAACATGCAGGGCGTGCCGGTCAAGGAATGGGAACTCGATGCCGGCACGACCGTGCTCGCATCAGGCGAGACCGTTCCGGTCATGCTGCAATTGCCGGACATGCCCCAGGACGGGGCGGCCATTGAAGTGGGCGTGCCTGACAGGTAAGTCCGGCTTTTTATCCCTCAAAACTGGTCCAGCAGACGGTCTATATAATCGCGTTCGGCCCTGGCGCGGTTGGGGTCGTTGGAGCGGCGGCGGAGCTCCTCGATGATTTCCTGGACGCGTCTGCGCTCTTTTTCATCGGGGATTTTGATGCTGTCCTCGCCGAGGTTGCGCCCCAGCGGGTCAAAATCCTCGCCGTAGCTGCCGCCGTCCTTCGGCATCCCGAAAGAGAGGATCGACTGCTGCATGGACTTCGCCATTTTTTCAACGGCGCTGTCGAGCCCTTTCCGCAGTTCCTCCAGGGCGGCCTTCTGGTGCGGCAGGGAGGGTTTGGGCCGGCCTTTCCCGAGCTCAGCTTCGGATTGTTTCATGGACTGGCTGGCCTTGGCGAAATTATCAGGAATTTCGTCCAGCGCATTCCCCAATTTTTCAACCAGGGCGCCGAGTTTCCGGCGCAGGGCGCCTTGTTCCTGCGCCCCTTCTTTGGCGTCCGCCGGGTCTTCGCTTTTGTTGGACTTGTCGAACAGGGCCTGCTGCGCGTGGATGATGTCTTCCAGGCCCTGCAGCGCTTCCATGGCCTGGATTTGCCTTTCCTGCATCTGGTCGAATTTCTTCATGTCGATATTGTCAATCGCGTCTTTCAGGTCGTCGGCCATTTTTTGCAGGTCTTCGCGGGAGTTCATCTGCGCCAGCAGCCGCATCTGTTCCAGCATTTTCCTGAGGTCGGTGTTCTTCAGGAACTTCTGCGCGAGGTCGGGGGGAAGCACGGAGATTTTTTTGCCCTGTTGCAGGCGTTGCTGCAGTTCCGCCGCCAGCGACCGGACATACTGCTGCATTTTCTTCTGCACGTCATCGACGATCTCCTGCAACTGCGCTTTGGACAGGTTTTTGTCGTTCAGCGCTTCCGACATCTTCTGCAGGGCATTGCGCAGCTCCTGCTGGGCGAGCGACAGGCCGCCGTCTTCCAGCTTCAGCGCGACATCCCACAGCAGCGCCGGCACGGAGGAGGCGGCGTCATCGCCGGTGCCGTACAGCAGGCGCTTGACGGCGATATCCAGGGACAGGAAGACGAGCCCATCGTTTTTGTAGGCCAGGGGCTGGTCAGCGATGCCCGCAATATTCCGGGCGACGGCGCGGCGGGTGAGAATGTCTTTTTCCTGCAGCAGCTTCTTGCGTTGTTCGATCAGGCGCTTGGCGGTGGGGTTGGTGAAGAGGCGCTCCGGCAGGGTGAAGGCGGCGGGTGCGCTCAGGGTTTTGTGTCCGGCGCTGTCCTCCGCCTCCAGCCTGATCGTCACCGGCAGCCCTGCCCAGGGGTGCGCGGTCAAATCCTCCACATGGCTGGTTTTGTCGGAGGGCGGAATATCGAAGCGGTATGTTTCGCTGCCGGGCTTGTCCGGCGCGGACGAGACGATCCCGGACATTTTGGCGATGCCGTAATCGTCATGCGCGTCGTAGGAGATTTTGGCGGCGAAACGCGGGGTGGCATCGATCCCGGTGATGCTGATGTCCGGCGCGGCGTCCGGCGTCGCGGTGACCGGCCATTGCCCGAGCCGGCTGAACAGGGAGAAGAGGCGCAGCTCGCCGCTGTGCTGCAAAGGCAGTTCAAGGGTAAAATTTCTGGGCGCTGTTTCCGCCAGGGGATACGCCTGGCCGGCATACTGGAATTTGGGTGCAAAGCGGTAGCCGGCCAGCCGCAATTTTAAAATACTGCCTTCCGGCACGCGGACTTCCTGATCGCGGGCGACCACCCCCTGCCCGGTCGTGGCGAGGAAGACGGCGGCTTCATGGGTGTACTCCGGCGGCGTGATCCAGAGATCGAAGGCGACCGCTTTTCCGGAGATGAGGCTGCCGACATCGGGGCGAAGCGCCTGCCGGAGGCGGGGGATGCTGTCATTTTGCGCCACCACCAGGCCGACCGCCAGAAGGATCATTGCCGCGTGGCGCAGCGCCAGCCGGTCGCGGCGGGCGACATCCGGCCGCGGGGCATAAATCCTGAGCCGGTCGATATAGCGGGCGGCTTTTTGCAGGTGCTTCTGCCAGAGGCCGAGGGATTCACCCGACAGCCCTTCGATCGGCTTGTCATGCAGCGTTTCCAGCGGGCGGTGTTCGAGGGTGCTGACTTCCTCCATATGCCGCTCGACATCATGGCGGGTGGGGAGGGCAAAAGGTTCTTTTGTGTGCAGGAACGCCGCGACGAGCGCGGCGGCGGCGACGGCGAGAAAGACGACCTGTCCGGTCGCGTCGAAGAGCGCCGGGATATTCAGGAGCGCCAGGGCGATAAAAAACAGCAGGGCGGAGCAGGGCGCCCAGAGGCGGTTCCATGCCCTCTCCCACAAGAGGCTCAGGTAGCTGACGGCAAGGATGACAATATACTTCATGCCAGCCATCCGGGGACAATGTCGTCGTTCAGGATGTCTTCGATTTTCTGGATTTTACGGACCAGGTCGAACTTGCCGTCATGGACCAGCACTTCCGGCACCAGCGGGCGGGTGTTGTAATTGGAGGCCATGACGGCGCCATAGGCGCCGCTGACCATGATCGCCAGCAAATCCCCTGCGGTGATATTCTCCGGCAATGCCGTGTCGGTCAGGAAGGTATCGGACGTTTCGCAGACGGGCCCGACGACATCGACGACAGCCTGCGCCTGTCCGGCGGCAGGCGCGTTGCAGGGGATGACCGGGTGGTAGGCGCCGTAGAGCGCCGGGCGCATCAGGTCGTTCATCGCGGCATCGACGATCAGGAATTTTTTGGTATGGCCTTCTTTTTTGTGCAATACGCGGGTGAGGAGGATGCCGGCATCGCCGACGATCGACCTTCCCGGCTCCAGCACCACATGGACGCCCAGCGGCAGGATGATGTCGCGGATCAGCGCGGCATATTGGCCAAGGTCCGGCGGCACTTCGTCCTTGTAGGTGATGCCGAGGCCGCCGCCCAGATCAAGGGTAGCGATGGCGTGCCCCTGTTGCCTCAATTGGGCGACAAGCCCGGCCAGATGCGTGAAAGCTTCCTCAAAGGGCGCAAGGTCGGTGAGCTGGGAGCCGATGTGGATGGAGACGCCGGTCGGCAGGATGCCGGGCATGGCTTTGGCCTCGCGGTAAAAGGCGGCGGCGTCCTCGAGATCGATGCCGAACTTGTTTTCCCGCAGGCCGGTGGTGATTTTGGCGTGGGTTTTCGCATCGACGTTCGGATTGATGCGGAAGGAGATATTGGCCCGGGTATTTTCTCTTTGGGCGATTTTTGAAATCAGCCTCAGTTCCGACCCGGACTCGACGTTAATCAGCATCAGGCCGTTTTTGATGGCGGTGGCCAGTTCCGCCTCGCTCTTGCCGACGCCGGAAAAAACCATTTTCCCGCCCGGAATGCCGGCCCTGAACGCGCGGTGCATTTCGCCGCCGGAGACGACGTCGGCGCCCGCGCCCAGGCCGCCGAGCAGCTTCATGACGGCGAGGTTGCTGTTGGCCTTGCAGGCGTAGCAAATGGTGAATTTGTCGTCGGGCATGACTTTGCGCAGGGCGGATTGCCAGGCGCGGAAATTATCGGCGATCTGTTCGGCCGAATAGCAGTAAACGGGCGTGCCGTGCGTCTCCGCGATTTTTTCGAGGGCAACGTTTTCGATATGCAGCTTGCCGGATTTATAGCCGATGGCGCTCATGGTTGCGGGTCGGTGGCCGGATTGGGATAGGTCTTGGGGAAAGTGTCTTTCTCCGCGCCGCCGGGGGCATCGACGTTTTTCGGCTTGATGCCGCAGCCGCTCACCACGGCCAGGGCGAGCACCAGACAAAATGACAGGACTGTTAAACGCATCTAAACCCCTCTATACTTGCCGTGTAATTATGAGGGTCGTGGCCGTGCCGGTAAAGCGTCATTTTCAGCTTCTTGTCCTTGCGCTGATCGCCTTGGCGTCTTACGGGGTGCTTGAATATACGAGACATAATCAGGCAACGAAAGCGGAGCATCTCCCTGAAATTTCTTTTTACGACAAATTGGAGCGTCCGGTCACTTTGGAGAATTTCAAGGGAACGGTCGTGCTGGTGAACCTCTGGGCGACGTGGTGCCCGCCCTGCGTGGCGGAACTGCCGTCGTTGAACCGGTTGCAGGAGAAGTTGCCGGAGGGCAAGTTCAGGGTGGTGGCGATTTCCCTGGATAAATCATCGCTGAAGGAGATTCAGGGGTTTTTGAACGCAAAAGGCGCAAAAGGCCTGGAGGTTTATTGGGATAAAGACCGGCAGGCGCCGTTGAAATGGAAGTATGAGGGCTTGCCGACCAGTTTTCTGCTGGATCAGGCCGGCGCGGTGATAAAGCGGTATGACGGCCCTTATGAATGGGACAAAGAACCGCTATTGAAAGAGATCGGGGCTATGCTCCCGTAAGCGGGCCAGCAGCGCCGCGCCGTCCCCTTCGATTAAAATAACTTTCAGGCGGTTGGTGTGGCCGGAGAGCAGGGACAGCGACGATTTCGGCAGTTTCCACGCTTTGGCGAGAAAGGCGATCAGTTCCTTATTGGCCTTGCCGTCCTCAGGGACGGCGTTGATCGCCACTTTAATGGCGGTTTTGTCGTCCCCGATGTCCACCAGCCCGCCGAATTCCGCACGGCGGGCGTTGGGGGTGAGGCGGATGGCGACGGTCAGGCCGGAATGGTGGATTTTAAAGGGCATTTCAGGTCGGCCACGCCCGCATGAAGCCATAGGCGACAAAACCTATGGCGACAATAATCAGCAGGCCCATGACAATGACAAGGATCGTTAAACCGCGCATGGCGTTACTCCTTTATTCAGGGTATATATAATCAAGGTAAAGGCATGGAAACAACAGAAACCTTGAAAATCGTCGTCGGCAGGGAAGACCAGGGGCAGCGGCTCGACAAGGTGCTGGCCGTTCACGCGCCGCAAGTGTCGCGGTCGCGGTTTCAGGCGCTGATCGATGCCGGGCATATCAGCCCGGCGCAGGGCAGTTCCTATAAGGTCAGGGAGGGGGAGGTGTTCTACGTGACAATCCCTCCCGCTGAAGAAGCCGTGCCCAAACCGCAAAAAATCGACCTCGATATTGTTTATGAGGACAAGGACCTGCTGGTCATCAACAAGGCGCCCAACATGGTCGTGCATCCCGCCGCCGGCAACCAGGAAGGGACGCTGGTGAATGCCCTGCTGTCTTATTGCGGCGACCAGCTTTCCGGCATCGGCGGGGTGAAACGCCCAGGCATCGTGCACCGCCTTGACAAGGAAACCTCGGGGCTGATGGTGGTGGCCAAGAACGATGCCGCGCATCACGGCCTGTCGCAGCAGCTGGCGTCAAGGACACTGAAGCGCACCTATCAAGCGATTGTCTGGGGGGTGCCGTCGCCGCCGTCGGGGCGGGTCGCCACCCAGATCGGGCGCAGCAAGACCAACCGCAAGAAAATGGCCGTGCTGGAGGCGGGCGGCAAGGAAGCCGTGACGGATTATAAAAAGCTGGAAAACTTCGGGATGATCGCCTCGCTGGTCGAATGCCGGCTGCAGACCGGGCGCACGCACCAGATTCGCGTCCATATGGCGCATATCAAGCACTGGCTGGTGGGGGACCCGGTCTATGGGCGCGGCTCGATCGAGAGGTTTTTGCGCCTGAACAAGGTGGATTCCGCCCTTTCCGCGGCTTTGCTGGACTTTCCGCGCCAGGCGCTGCACGCCGCCGCCCTTGAATTTATCCATCCGATCAGTGAAAATAGAATCAGTTTGACGGCGGACCTGCCGGAGGACATGCAGGCCCTCCTGCGTATCCTCAAAAAACATAAAGGGACGGGTAAGTGATATGAGCGATAAAATGCTGAAAGACCAGGAAGTCAACCTGACGGCGGCCGCTCCGGCCCTGCACCGCGTGCTGGTCGGCCTGGGGTGGCAGGTTCCGGAGCTCGATCACGGCTTCCCGGTCGATCTGGATGCCAGCGCTTTTCTGCTCAACCGCGACGGCCGCGTGAGGAACGACACCGATTTTATTTTTTACAACAATCTTGAATCGGACGGCGGCGGCGTCAAGCATCTCGGCGACAGCACGACCGGGGCGGCCGATGGCGATGACGAAGTGATCGACATCGACCTGGACACGCTGTCCTTTGATATAGAAAAAATCTCTTTCTCCGTCACCATCCACAACGCCGAGGAGCGGCAGCAGAATTTCGGGTTTGTCAAAGACGCCTACATCCGGGTGATCGACAAGGATACCAACGAAGAGCTGATCCGCTTTGACCTCACCGAAGACGCCGCGGAGAATAACGGCTTTATTTTCGGCGAACTGATCCGCGAGGGCATCGGCTGGAAGTTCAAGGCCATCGGCCTCGGCGTCACCGGCGGCCTCTACAAAATCGCCCGCGACTACAGCGTCAACGTCGCGGCGCCGTGAGTTAAATCTTCGGCCCGTTGGATTTGTTCTGAGCAGAGTAATATTTACTTACATTGTCATGAATGGAATCAGACATCGTCAGATATTTCTGGTGACGATCCTGCCATGTTTTTGTATCGGCCGAGTTGACGTTCTTGAGAAACTCCACAAGCCAGAAGAGGCTGTAATCGATATCTGATTTAAAATGATCATAGCGGAGTTTTTCCGTCTGATGATTAAACGCCGTGCCAACATGCGAGCCCAGTATCATAGAGGCTTCCCATTTCGCATAGAATTTCGTCAGATCCGCTTCGGAAGGTGAGCCAGGACCGGTCATGTTTGAAGCAACAGCAAGCAATTGGTCCAGCGCCTGACCGAATTTTCTGATTTTATCGCTGGGGGACAGGTATTTACTGTAAGAATTCCATTCAATCTTATCGTCGCCTTCAAGCTTGTCCGGCACGGGTAAATCCAGAGCAGCGAAGTCCCAAACGTACCTAAGTTTGCTTTTTTGTTCATCTGAAAAAATCGACATGAAACAGCTCCTGAATGAGGTTAAAATCGACATAACCATAACATAACAAACACTTATGTCAATAACTATCTGGCCGGTTGACAAACCGGCGACTAAAGGTCATTTATTAGCACTCAAACCGTTCTTTATAACCATTAGAAGGAGTGCTTTACATGCTGACCATCGGCCAAAAATTCCCCGAATTCAAACTCACCGGCGTCGTTTCTTCCGACCAGAACAGCGCTTTCAAAGAGATCACCAATGCCACCTACAAAGGCAAATGGCTGGTCGTATTTGCCTGGCCGAAGGACTTCACCTTTGTCTGCCCGACGGAAATCTCCGCCTTCGGCAAGCTGAACAAGGACTTCGAGAGCCGCAATGCGCAGGTGCTGGGCATGAGCACGGATTCCGATTACGTGCATCTCGCCTGGCGCAAGGACCACAAGGACCTGCAGAGCCTGCCGTTCCCGATGCTGTCCGACATCAAGCGCGAGCTGTCCACCGCGCTCGGCATCCTGCATGAGGCAGGCGTCTGCAACCGCGCCACCTTCATCGTCGATCCGAATGGCGTCATCCGCCATGTTTCCGTCAATGACCTCAAGGTCGGCCGCAACGTCGATGAAGTCCTGCGTATTCTGGATGCCTTGCAGACGGATGCCCTGATCGGCTGTGGCTGGCACAAGGGCGATGCGCCCCTGAAAGCGGCATAATATTTTTACAGAAAACAGGGGCGCTCCATAACAGGGGCGCCCTTTTTATTTTGTCACCCTTTTAAGACTTTTGATACTCCGTTAGTTTATCATGGTCAGCAGAGAAGAGGGGTAATGGTCATGGCAACAGCACGTCAGAAAAAACGGGTCGCCGCAGGGAAAAACTTTTCTTCGGGGTTTGCGACGGCTTTTTACCAGCAGGTTCCGGCTGAGGATATTGCCGGCTGGAAGACGGAGGAGCTGAACGCCGTGGCCGCTTCCATGCATGCATGGGCGCTGGAGCGCACCCCGGGCCAGCAAAAAGTCCGCGTGTTCACGCCTTCACTGAAGAGCGACGGCTTCCACTGGCAGCACAGCATCATCCAGATCGTCAACGACGACATGCCGTTCATCATCGACTCCATCGCGGCGGAACTGGCGCTCCAGGGCCTGACGATCGAGATCCTTTTTCACCCGATCCTGAACGTGAAGCGCAGCAAGACGGGCAAGCTGGAAGACATCAACACCGATGCGGCATCGCTCGCCGAGTCTTACGTCTTTATCCGGCTGGAACAGATGCTGGCCGAAGACATCGCGGCCAAACTGGCGGCGCGGCTGCACAGCATCCTGGATGACGTCCGGGCAGCGACCGGCGACTGGCATGCCCTGACAGCGAAGATGGATAAGGTGATCGAAGAACAGGAGGATGTTTCCCCTGAAGCGCGGGATTTCCTGAAATACCTGCGGAATAACAATGTCACCTTTTTAGGCTACCGTGCCTTCCAGTTTTCGGGCGGCAACGGCAAAACCCAGTCAAAGGCCGTGGCGGGATCGGGTCTGGGCGTGCTGCGCAACAATAAAAGCTTTTACTTCGGGCAGGGCATTGATTCTCCGGAAACCAAGGCCTTGCAGGCGTCCAAATCGCCGGTGATGATTAGCAAACTGATCGAGCAGTATTCCACCGTCCACCGCCGCGTGCCGATGGACGCCATCAGCATCAAGATCACGGACAGCCGCGGCAACCTGACCGGGATGCATCTTTTCGTCGGGCTCTTCACCTCCAGCACCTATTCCTGCCGGACGGGGGAAATCCCGATCGTGCGCCAGAAGGTGAGCGAAACGGTCAAGCGCGCCGGATTTCCTTTCGGCACTCACGACCGCACCGCGCTGGAGCATATCCTGGAAAAAATGCCGCGCGACGAGCTGTTCCAGGTGAGCGAGGATGATCTTTTTACGATGTCGCTGGGCATCCTGCGGCTGCAGGCCAAGCAGCGGGTGGCCCTTTTCACGCATATGGACCCCATGCGGCAGTACATGTCCTGCCTCGTCTATGTGCCGCGCGACCGTTACAACACCAAATTCCGCGTCGAGGCCGCGAACATCCTGGAAAAAGCCCTCAATGGAAAATCCACCAATTACTTCACCAATCTGGACGACAGCTCGCTGGCGCGCGTGTTATTCACCATCAGTCTCAAATCGAAGGACGAAACCGTGTTCGATCATGACGCCGTCGAAAGACAGCTGATCGAGATCGGGCGCGAATGGGACGAGCGGCTGAAGGAAGTGCTGATCGCCGCCCACGGCAAGAAGGAGGGCACGGAGCTGTCCTATATCTACGGCAAGGCCTTCACCAGCTCCTATCATGAATCAATCGACATTCACAACACCGTCCACGACGTGCGCCACCTGGAATCGCTGGTGCATAGCGAGAGCGAGATCCATGTCGATTTTTACCGCCTGCATGGCGCGCCGACCGGGGAGGCGCGGCTCAAGGTCTATCACAAGAACAGCCCCGTTCCTCTGTCCGACATCCTGCCGCTGCTGGAGAACATGGGGCTGAAATGCCGCTCGGAAATGCCCTACGAAGTGCGCCCGCAGGGCTGTCCGTACCCGATCTGGATCCATGACTTCGTCTTGCAGGGGGCGGAAGACATCAAGATCGACACGGTCAAGAAAAATTTCGAGGAAACCTTCCTGCAGGTCTGGAAAGGCCGCGCCGAGAACGACGGCATCAACCAGCTGGTGCTGCGCGCCAACCTGACGTGGCGGGAAGTGATGATTCTCCGCACCTATAACGGGTTCATGCGCCAGGCGAAATTCCCCTTCAGCCGCGCGTATATCGAGCAGGTGCTCGCCCTGTATCCGCAGATTGCGCTGGAGCTCGTCAATCTCTTCAAGAATATGCACGACCCGAAACTGAAGACGCCGGAAGCGGAACGGGGAAAGGCGGCCAGCGCCAAAATCACGGAAATGCTGCAGGCCGTGCAAAAGCTCGACCATGACCGCATCCTGCGGAGCTTCAAGACCTTGATCGAGAAAACCCTGCGCACCAGCTATTTCCAGGCCGACGCCGGCGGCCAGCCGAGGCCGTACCTGTCCATCAAGCTGGACAGCAAGAATATCCCGGACCTGCCTTTGCCGCGCCCCTATGTGGAGATTTTCGTTTACTCCACCCGCGTCGAGGCCGTCCACCTGCGCGGCGGCGAAATTGCGCGCGGCGGGATTCGCTGGTCGGACCGCCATGACGACTTCCGCGCCGAAGTGCTCGGGCTGATGAAGTCGCAGATGGTCAAGAACGCCGTGATCGTGCCGGTGGGCGCGAAGGGCGGCTTTGTCGTCAAGCAGCCGCCGAAAACCGGCGGGCGCGAGGCCTATCAGCAGGAAGGCATCGAATGCTACAAGATTTTCGTGCAGGCGCTGCTCGATCTCACCGATAACAACGTCAAGGGCAAAATTGTCCGCCCGAAAGACGTGGTGTGCCATGACGGCATCGACCCCTACCTGGTGGTCGCGGCGGACAAAGGCACGGCGACCTTCTCCAACATCGCCAACGGCCTTTCCCTCCAGTCCGGGTTCTGGCTGCAGGATGCCTTTGCCTCCGGCGGCTCGTCCGGCTACGACCACAAGGCCATCGCCATCACCGCCCGCGGCGGCTGGGAGTCCGTCAAGCGCCATTTCCGCGAGATGGGCAAGGACATCCAGAAAGAGCCGTTTACGCTGGTGGGCGTCGGCGACATGGCGGGCGACGTTTTCGGCAACGCCATGCTGCTGTCGAAGCAGATGCGGCTGCTCGGCGTCTTCAACCATGTGCATATTTTCTGCGACCCCAATCCCGACATCGAGAAAAGCTTTGCCGAGCGGGAGCGCCTGTTCAAGGCGCGCGGCGGCTGGGACGCTTACGATAAAACGAAGCTGTCGGAAGGGGGGATGGTCTATGAACGCTCCGCCAAGCACCTGAAGCTGACGCCGCAAATCAAGAAATGCTTCGGGATCGATAGCAGCGAGGTGACGCCGGACGAGCTGATGAAGGCCATTTTGAAGGCCGACGTCGAGCTGATCTGGTTCGGTGGGATCGGCACTTTCCTGAAAAGCTCCAAGCAAAGCCATGCCGACGCCGACGACAAGAGCAATGATTCTACCCGCATTGACGCCAACGAGGTCCGGGCGAAGGTGATCGGCGAGGGCGCTAACCTTGGTACAACGCAATTGGCGCGGGTCGAGTATGCGCGCCTCGGCGGCAGGATCAACACCGACTTCATCGACAATTCCGGCGGCGTGGACTGTTCCGACCACGAGGTGAACATCAAAATCCTCCTCGCCGATGTCATGGTCAGGGGCAAAATGACATTGCCGCAGCGGGACAAGCTTTTGGAGCAGATGACCGGCGACGTGGCGGCGCTGGTGCTGCGGGACAATTACCAGCAGACGCAGGCCTTGAGCCTTCTGCAGTTCAGGGCGAAGGAGGAGATCGGCATGCATGCCGAATTCATCCGCGACCTGGAAAAATCCGGCCTCATCAACCGCCAGCTCGAAGGCCTGCCGGACGAAGAGACGCTGACGCGGATCATGCGGGACGGCGGTGGGCTGACCCGGCCTGAGTTTTCCGTGCTGCTGGCCTATGCCAAGATGACCCTTTTCACCCAGGCCATGAAAACGCGCATTCCGGATGATCCGGCGATGGAGTGGATGCTGTTCGATTACTTCCCGAAGGCGCTGCACAAGTTTGACGATGAAATCAGGAACCACAAGCTGAAACGCGAGATCATCGCCACCCAGATCGTCAACCTTCTGGTCAACCGCATGGGGCCGGTGTTCGTCCGCTCGCGGATCCTGAAAACGGGCGCCTCTCTTGAAGAGGTCGTCAAGGCCTTCATGATCGTCACCGACTCGTTCCGCGTCAACGACACCTGGAAGTCGATCGAGGCGCTCGATAACGTCGTGAACAGCCGCGTGCAGATGGCCGCGCTGTTCGAGGCGGCGCAGGTGGTCAAGCGGGAAGTGACGTGGTTCCTGCGCTTTGGCGGCGGAAACCTGCAGGTCAACGAGGAAATCGCCGCCGTCAAGCCCGGCATCCAGCTCCTGGAAAAAATCGTCGATCAGGTGGTTCCCGACAGCGTGAAAAACGCGCTCCGCCAGAACGAGGCGAAGCTGATCGGCGGCGGGATGCCGAAAAAGATCGCCGAAGAGATTGCGGTCATGACCTTGCTGTCTTCGGCCAACGACATCATCGCCATCTCGCGCCGGACCAAGGGCGATCTTCAGGCGATTGCCGCCGCGTATTTCCAGACCGGCGAAAAGCTCGGCCTCGACTGGCTGCGCGAGCAGGCGGCGCAACTTTCTCCCGAAAACGCCTGGCAGGCGCGGGCGATCAGCGGACTGATGGACGATTTTTACAGCCAGCAGGCGGCCCTGACTTCGGCCATTTTGCTGGCGGTCAAAAAACCGGCGGGTAAAAGCGCCAAGGGGCGGGATAATCTCATTCACGAATGGTTCGAGCAGCATCACGAGATGGTCGCAAAAATCTCCCAGCTGATCGAAGACCTGAAGGCGGAGCCGACGGTCAAGCTGGAAATGCTGACGCTGGTCAGCCAGCGCATCGGCCAGCTGGTGTATCAGGTTCAGTAGCAACTTGGCTTTGTCTGCAGAGATTCGCCGTTTTTGTAATAATTTTATGAGTTATACAGAATAATATTCTGTATAGTTATCGTTAATAATCAATAACTTATTTTATATGCCATAAAAATATATTGACATAAGCAGTAAAAACTTTAAAGTGATCCCCAGCAAATCATCGATTTGTTCTGTGCGTGAGCACGGTTTCAAAAATTGAAGGAGATAGACCATGAAAAACAAGACAAAGAAAGAACTGACAAAAGAAGTAAACGCCCTCAAAAAAGCCCTCAAGACCAAGAAGGTAATAACCTTCGCAGACGTGAAGAATCTTGCTGTAGAAAGCGGCAAAAAGGCTGTAGCGCAAGCTGAACAAGCCGGCGCCGACGCGCTGAAAAAGGTTGAAGGCAAGATCGTCGAGAAATTCAACGAGACCAGCGGCAAGGCTGTTGTCAAGCTCGCAGAAACCGCCTTCACCGTCACGAAAACCCTCGCTGGCTGGAAAAAGAAGGCTCAAGAAAAACTGAAGAGATAATCTTTAGTATCTTATGCCGGAAAAAAACCCCCGCCATTCCGTGGCGGGGGTTTTTCTTTTTCTCAGGCCGCCAGCATGAATAATATCAGCCAGCCGTAAATCTGGTTGGACTTGAAAGTTTTCAGGCAGGACTGCGGGTCGTTCATGTCCCAGGTTTTGATCTGCCAGATGAGCTGGAGCAGCGCCAGCAGCGCCAGCAGCGGCGTGAATATGCTTGGCGCGGCGGCGACTTTGGCGGCCACCAGGAAAAGCAGCGACAGGCCGTAGAAGGCGGCGACGTAAACTTTGCTTTTCCCGGCAAAAAGCCGCGCGGTTGATTTGATGCCGAGCAGGGCGTCGTCATCTTTGTCCTGATGGGCGTAGATGGTGTCATAGCCGAGCGTCCAGAAAATCCCGCCGGTATAGAGCAGCAGGCTTCCAAGGGCCAGCTGGTGGGTGACCGCCGCCCAGCCCAGCAAGGCGCCCCAGTTGAAAGTGATCCCGAGGAAAAGCTGCGGCCACCAGGTTATTCGTTTCATTTTCGGGTAGGCGATGACGGGCAACAGTGAAACAACCCCGAGGATAATCGCCAGGCCGGGCAGCATCAGCAGAATAAAGAGGCTTAACACTAGCAGCACGGCCAGAAAGGCCAATGCCTGCCGGACGCTGATTTCACCGGAGGCGAGGGGGCGCATCCGGGTCCGCTCGACGCGGGCATCCAGCTTGCGGTCCCATAAATCATTGACGATGCACCCCGCTGCCCGCATAAGGATAGCGCCGATTGCGACCTGGGCCATGACCGTCCAGGCCGCCGGCGGCATATGCAGGAGTCCCCCGCTCGACAGAACAATCGCCCACCAGCAGGGGAAGAGCAGGAGCCAGACGCCGATCGGCCGGTCCAGACGCGCCAGCTTGATGTAAGGATGAAAAAACGCCGGCGTCTTTCTGAAAATTAATCGTTCGGTATTGATGTCGGATGACATGGTTTTATTTTGTCCGGTTATGGAGTAGTCTTGGCCTGCATCATAGTAGCAAGGTTGGCATATTTTGGCAGCAGAGAATTATAAACGGCTTGTCCGCCTCTATCTTCCCGGGACTGATTTTTCCTCAGGGGAAAAATGTTCTTTATCAGAGGGACAGGCGCATTACTTAAGAAGCGTCATGAGGAAGGCGCCGGGCGATGAGCTACGCGTGTTCAACGGGAATGACGGAGAATGGCTGGCGACCATTGAAGAACTGAATAAAAAGAACGTGTTAATCAAGCTTGATCGTCAATTGCTTGAACAGCAAAAATCGTCCGACATCTGGGTTCTGGCCTCGCCGGTGAAAAAGGAAGCCCTTGACCTGATGGTCGAAAAGGCCTGCGAGCTGGGCGCGGCAAAGTTCATCCCGGTCATTTGCGAGCATACCGTCGTGCATAAAATCAATCAGGAGCGCCTGCAGATGATCGCCGTTGAAGCGGCTGAACAGTCCGAAAGGCTGGATGTGATGGCCGTCGAGTCGCTGCAGGATCTCAAAAAATATTTAAACTCAGGGGGCTGTCATCGGGATTTAATCTTTTGCGTTGAAAGAACCGGCGCGGCTTCCCTGGCGGAAGTGGCCCGGAAACTGGCGGGAAAACCCTTGGCGATCCTGATCGGCCCGGAAGGCGGATTTTCATATCAAGAGATTGATTCTATTAGCCATTTTAAGCATGCCCACCCGGTATCCCTGGGCCCGCGCATCTTAAAAACCGAAACCGCCCTGATCGCGGCTTTATCTGGCGTGCAGATTTTATCTTAATCTTGCTGACATAATACTTAAAACATTCTATAAATAATAAAATTCACCCAAAGTATGAAAAATGTCGAAACCCAGTCAGATTGACAGCGCAAAAATCAGGAATAAAGCCGAGCTGATCGCCTGGTTCGAGGCGGGCTGCGCGCCGGCCAAAAATCTGCTGATCGGCGTCGAGCATGAGAAGCCGCCTTTTTATCTGGATAATAACGATCCGGTTCCGTATCAGGGCTGTGAGAACAGGGCCGGGATTAAAGAATTCTTTGAAAAGATGGCGCTGGAAGATGACTGGCGGCCCGGTTATGAGCTGGCCAATATCATTGCGCTGCAAAAAGACAGGGTGAACTGGACGCTGGAGCCGGGCGGGCAGCTGGAAACCGGCGGCGCCCCGCTGAAGGATGTCCATCAGATCGCGCGCGAAACGGACGACACCATTCAGGAAGCGGTGCAGGTCGCCAAAGGTTTAGGCATCGGTCTGCTGGCGCTGGGCTATCACCCGACGCACAGCGGCAAGGATATGCCCTTCATGCCGAAATCCCGCAACCGCACCTTCCGCGAGTATGTCGAACGGAAAAAATTCGCGCACGGCCTCGACGGCATGTTCTGCACCTCGACCGTGCAGGTCAACCTTAATTACGAGTCCGAGGCGGACATGGTGAAGATGCTGCGCGTAGCGTTGTCGCTGCAGCCGGTGGTCGTCTCCCTCTTCGCCAATTCCCCTTTCAAGGAAGGGCAGCCGAGCGGCTACCAGAGCTACCGCAGCCATGTGATCCACAACTACATGGGCGGGCGTTACGGGTTCATGCTGCCGGTGGCTTTTGAGAAAGATTTCGGCTTTGAAAAATTCGTCGATTACGCCCTGAACGAAATGCCGCTGATCGGCATTTATAAGGACAACGCCTTCATCGACGCCAAGGGTGGCAAGTTCGGCGACTTCATGGCCGGCAAGCTGGAGGTCGATCCGGGGCACAAGGCCACGCTCGCCGATTGGGAAAACCACCTCAACACCATCTGGCCGGAAGTGCGCCTGCGCCGCTTCCTGGAGATGCGCGGCGCCGACAACGGCCCCGCCGAGATGATTAAGGCCCTGCCGGCCTTCTGGACCGGGCTCCTCTACGACAAGCAGTCTCTGGACGCCGCCTATGAGCTGGTCCGTCCCTGGACGAACGAGGACCGCGAATACCTGCGCGCCATGACGCCCCTGAAGGGGCTGCAGACGCCGTTCATGAACGGCGCGACATCGGTGCAGAAGCTGGCGAAGCAATGCATCGATCTGGCCGAAGCCGGACTGAAGCGCCGCGGGATCATCAATGCTGACGGCGACGATGAAAGCGTCTATCTGCGGCCGCTGCATGAAATCGCCGACAGCGGCAGGAACTGGGCGCAGCGGTTATTGGACCTCTATCAAAATGCCTGGAATGGTGATATGAATAGGCTGTTCGAGAATCAGAACTACGAAAACGAGCCGTCGGTCTTGACGCAACAGGCAGGGAAATATGTTCTGGAAAAAGAAACCGGCGGAAGAGCTGCAGCAGCGGCGTGACAAGGCGCTGGCCGGCTACAAGGAGCGGGTCGCCCAGGCGCTGACCGTTGCCGACGTCGGCGAGAAATACGCCGCCCTTAGGAAAATCAACCGCGAGATCGAAAAGAAATTCGTCCAGACGCGCAAGGTCGCCCGCCGCATCTTTGTGCTGAAATACGGCTTTGTGATTATTGCTCCGCCGGCGATTGCCACCATATCGGCGCTGCTGGTGCCGATCATCGGCCGTGCGGCTTTCGCGGTATCGGTGACCCTGGCCTGGATCGGCGGCGCGCGGGGGGTGAACAAGGCGGAGCAGCGTTCGTCATCGACAATCCCCTA
>JAIOQI010000082.1 GCA_021413445.1 Alphaproteobacteria bacterium
AAAGCCGCCAGCGGGTTTGTTTCATGTACTTGGCATAGACAGGATCCTTGGCCAGGAATTCCTCTTCGGCAAGAATGCGCAAAATCAGGAAAATCAGGAAAAGGGCCGCCACAGTGTTATTTTCCGGGCTGGCATTCTGCAAGACATAGGCGCTGTAGGTGATGACGTATCCGGCATAGATCGGATGGCGCACATAGCGGTACAATCCGCCCTGCTTGATGCCGCGGTTGGCGGGCACAATGCCGAAGCTTTTATTCAGGAACAAGACGGCAACCGCCGACAGCAAAATCCCCACCCACTGCATCAGCAGCAACGCGGTCGTGTCGTGAAGAACCACGGTGGGCCTGAAGAATAACGGAAGGCAGGTCGCCGTCAGGGCCACAAACCAGTCATAGAGCTGCATGCTGGTTTGCTTCGGCATGTCGCGGATCAGGAAGAAACACATGACCACGCTTTCGATGGTCAGGAAAAACAGGCTGCTGAGACGGCCCGTTTCCATCCAGTCCGCGCCCATCCGGTAAGCCATAAATGCGTAGATAACCGCCGCGCCGAGATTGACGGTTTTTTCGAAGAGCAATTTCCGCTTCGCCTTGTTCATCAGACGTTCAGCAACAGGTTCTCGCGCTCCCATGAGCTGATGACGGCATTATAGGCCTTGAACTCGGTTTCTTTGATGCCCACCAGGGTGCGGATGAACTGTTCGCCGAGCATCTCCTGCAACGGTTTGTTGGCCTTGAATTTCTTGAGCGCGTCAAACATGTGCGTCGATAAGGCGTGGCCTTTTTTATAGGCGCTGCCCTTGATTTGTTCTGAAGGCTCTATTTCCTCCACAATGCCCATCAGGCCGCAGGCCAGCATCGCCGCGATCACCAGATAGGGATTGGCGTCGGCCCCGGGCAGCCTGTTTTCAATGCGGCGGTTTTCCGGTTTCGAGACCGGCACGCGCAATCCCGCAGTGCGGTTATCCAGCCCCCACTCCACGTTGATAGGGGAATCCGTTTCCTTATGCCCGAAGCGGCGGTAGGAATTGACGTTGGGCGCGAACATCGGCAGCGAGCTGGGCAGATACCTTTGCAGCCCGCCGACGAAATTACGGAAAAATTTCGTGTTTTCCCCGTCATCTGTCGAGAACATGTTCTTGCCGGTCTTGCTGTCCACGATGCTCTGGTGGATGTGCATGGCGCTTCCCGGCTGCATCTGCATCGGCTGCGCCATGAAGGTCGCATAAACGCCGTGACGCATCGCCACTTCGCGCGCGGTGCGCTTGAACAGGAAGGCCTGATCGGCCACTTCAAGGGGGTCGCCGTGGTTGAAGTTCACCTCGATCTGGGCGGCGCCGGCCTCATGGCTCAAGGTGTCAATATCGATGTTCTGCGCTTCGCAGTAATCATAGACATCTTCAAAAATCGGGTCGAATTCGTTGACGGCGTCGATGCCGTAGGCCTGACGTCCGCTTTCCCTGCGGCCCGAGCGCCCGACCGGCGGCATCAGGGGTATATCGGGATCGGTATTGACGTTGACGAGATAAAACTCCAGCTCCGGCGCGACGACCGGCTTCCAGCCCCGCTTCTCATATTCAGCCAGGATTTTCTTCAGCATGTAACGCGAGGAAAACGGCACCGGCGTATCGTCGGCATAATAAGCGTCGCAAATGATCTGGGCAGTGGGCTCGTTGTACCAGGGAACCAGGCGCACCGTGTCATGATCGGGGATCATATAGACATCGCCCATCGACGAGCCGATCAGCTCCCCGTCCGGGTAATCGCCCGTAACGGTCTGAATAAAAACAGATTCCGGGAGCGGCATGCCCCTTTCCCGCAGGATGCGCAGCAGCTTCTCGGCGGGGATGATCTTGCCCCGCGCGATGCCGGACATGTCGGGGACCAGGCATTCGACTTCAGTGATCTTGTGTTCCCGGATAAACTCTTCTAACCTGTCCATGCACCTTAACCGTTATGTTGTTGTTGCCATGTCAAAAGAAGAAACATCGAAAAAAGAAAAGGTTGATGCCAATAACTCTTGGTATGCTTCCACTTCTAACCGGCTTTTAGCAACTTTAGGCGCGCTACAAGGTGAAATCAACTGCGATGTTTGCGTGGTTGGCGGCGGATATACAGGGCTTTCTGCGGCTTTAGAGCTTTCCCAGAAGGGGTATTCCGTAATCTTACTGGAAGCCCAGGGCGTCGCCTCTTCGGCTTCTGGAAAAAACGGCGGGCATCTGATCCGTGGCTATAACAATTCCCCCGATGCACTGGCCGCCAAGTCTGATCCGGCGACGGCAAAAACGATGTGCGACCTGACGATGGAGTCCCTGCAGCTTATCATCGACCGCATTGCACAGCACAAGATCGAGTGCGACCTGAAGTTCGGGCATGTCATCGCGGCGATGAATGACAGTCATGCCGCTGACCTTCAAAATGAGATCGAGGAATGGGCAAAAATCGGCCATGCGGGATTAAAGTACCTTGATAAAAACGAAGTGCAATCATTTGTTAAAAATGAGAAATATATCGGCGGCCTGTTCGATCAGAAGGGCGCCCACTTTCACCCCCTGAACTATGCGCTGGGCATCGCTGCGGCGGCGCAGGCCGCGGGCTGCAAGATTTATGATAACACCCCTGCCCTATCGGTTGAGCAGGGAAATCCGGCCAAGGTCGTCACGCCGCAAGGCACGGTAAAGGCAAAATTCGTCGTGCTGGGCGGCTATGTCGCCCTCAAGGGCATTGAGAGGATCAACAGGAAGGTCATCGCCGCAACCGCGCACATGATCGCGACGGAGCCTCTCGGGGAAGCACGGGCCCGTCAGATCCTCCCCAAAGATGTCGCCGTCACCGACGCCAATTTCATCATGAATTATTTCCGGCTCTCCAGCGACAACCGGGTGCTGTTCGGGGGCAATTGCAACTACAGCGGTCTTGATTATCCGGGACAGAGCCATATCCTGAAGAAAAGGATGGTGGATGTTTTCCCCGAATTGTCCTCGGTAAAAATTGATTACTGCTGGGGCGGCCCGCTGGACATCACCCTCAACCGCATGCCCCACTTCGGCCGCCTGACCCCCAATATTTTCTATGCCCACGGCTATTGCGGCCACGGCATCATCCTCAGCAACATGGCCGGCAAGCTGCTGGCGGAAACTATCGGCGGCACGGCAGAGCGGTTTGACATTTTCACCAAGATAAAACACGCGCCTTTTGTCGGCGGCGACATGCTCAAGCGGCCCCTTTTTGTGCTCGGCATGATGTGGTATCGTCTGCGCGACATGTTGTAAGAGAAGAACAAGCCCATGACCTACGTCGTCACAGATGTCTGCATCAAGTGCAAGTATACCGACTGCGTCGAGGTATGCCCCGTCGATTGCTTTTATGAAGGCGAAAACATGCTCGTCATCAATCCCGACGAGTGCATCGACTGCGGCGTCTGCATCCCGGAATGCCCGATCGACGCCATCGTCACCGACATCGACCCCCGCGCCGAGCCGTACCTGGAGCTGAACCGGGACTATTCGATGGGCAAATGGCCCAACATCACCAAAATGAAACCGGCGATGGAGAACGCCAAAGCCTACGACAAGGCTCCCGGCAAGATGATGTACTTCAGCTCCGAACCCGGCAAGGGCGACTGAGCAAAGATGCTGCGCGTCAAAACATACCTCGAAAAAAGCAAAACACCCGGCGCGGGCATCGGCCTTTTTGCGGCGGAAGATATTCCCGCAGGCGCAACGATCTGGCGTATGGATGACGGTTTCGATCTGGTGATTAGTCAGGATGACTGGCCGCCGGATGTGCCCGGCGACTTCCTCCGCTTCTACGGCTACAGCCCCTCCGGCGCCGGGTTATACGTGGTGTGCCTGGATAATGCGCGTTTCATGAACCACAGCCGGACGCCGAACGGCATCGGCGACAAGGAAACGATAGCGGCGTGGAATATAAAAGCCGGCGAGGAACTCACCGAGGACTACCGGGTTTTGTGCCATCCGTCGCATATAGAACAGATGGACTTCATATAAATCAGGGATTGAACTTGTTCTTGAACGACTTCAGCCCGTGCTTGAGGTTGGGGTTTTTGACGTCGCCGAAATCCTTGAGCGCCAGGTCCTTGATTTCTTTCTGGAACTGGGTGATGAGGGCGCAGCGGCTGAAATCCAACTCATATTCCTCGCCAGTCTTGGCGTTTTTGACGATGGGATTCTTGATGCTTTCCATCACGTTCTGGGCCAGGAGCGGCATCAGTTCGACGCCCATCTGGAACCATTCGACCGGCGCCTGGCCCGAACCGGACGCGATGGTGGCCTTCACCTTTTGCTGCAACTCAGGCGGGATGTTATAGGGCGTCGCGCCCATTTTCGTGAAGACATGCTTGGAATGGCTGTTGCCGAGCACGATCTCCAGCACAAAACGGTCGTTCGGCGGCTCCAGCAGATAGGCGCGCAGCACCATGGCGCTGATCAGCGTCTTGGCCAGGCCGATGCCGTCCAGCTGCACGCGGGCGGAACCCAGCTCCGTCCACTGGTGAATGTCGTTGCCGTTCGCATCCTTGATGATGATCGGATAGGCGATGGAGGAAGCGACGATCTTGCCGGTGTCGTCATGGATAAGCGTCACGGCGCCGGAGGCGATGCGCTCTTTCCACACTTCGGGATCGCGCTGGAAGACGAACTGGTGCTGGTTCTGGGCATAGAAGTCGAAAATCGCTTTTTCGTCCTGGGACGTGGAAAAGCGCACGAATAATTTTTTAGCCATTTGAACCTCCCGTGATTCTGTTTATAGTAGCAAACAGGTCAACAACGCGTCCAGACGAAATGTCGCAAGATAATATCAAGTCCTTCGAGCGCGAATCCTTCAAAGCCAAGCTGTCGAAACTGGCGGAAGGCAAAACCGTGGATGACGCGGTTTTTGCGGACGTCGTCTATACCGCCGTGAGCAAATTCGGCCTGGAGGAAGAAAAATTCCGCGATGCCTTCGGCCTGACCAAAGGCGCCGTCGAGCGCTGGTCCCAGCTGAAAAACATGCCCCAGCCCCAGATCCGCCCCAAAATCATGGGCTGGATCAGGGAAAATTTGTCCTAGACAGCCCCTGAAGTCTGTGATAGGTTAATTACCATAACATGAAAAAACACAACAAAACCATATATCCGCTGCATGAATTACAGCGTCAGGGCCTGAAAAACCATTTCAACCTCATGGCCGCCAATCTGCGCCTGCAGCTGAACATGCTGGAAGCAGGCGAGGCCATAGGCTTCGCCCCTCCCCACCCCTATACCGAAAAAGTCAAAAAACTCATGACCGCTGCCGTGGAAATGGCGGACCGCTTCTCCCGGGACTACACCAAACCGGCCTTCGGTCTGGCCGAAACCAGCATTGCCGGCAAGAAAGTCTCCGTCACCGAGGAAGTGATAACCGACAAAGCCTTCGGCACGCTTCTCCATTTCAAGCGCGACACGACCCGCAACGACCCCAAGGTGCTGATTGTGGCGCCGATGTCCGGCCACCATGCCAGCCTGCTGCGCGATACCGTCGCCAAATTGCTGCCGGATCATGACGTTTATATCACCGACTGGAAAGATGCGCGGACGGTGCCTCTCAGCAAAGGCGACTTCAGCCTTGATGATTACATCACCTATGTTCAGGACTTCATCAAAACCGTCGGACCCAACACCCATGTCATCTCCTTCAGCCAATCGACGGTGCCGACATTGGCGGCCATCTCACTGCTGGCCAGCGAAGGTTCCAATTGCCAGCCCCTGTCCATGACCCTGATCGGCGGCCCGATCGACACGCGGGCGGCGGCGACACAAGTGACGCGCCTGACCACGGGAAAGACCGCCGACTGGTTCGCCGAAAACATGATCGCCGAAGTGCCGCAGAATTATCCCGGCGCCGGGCGACTGGTCTATCCGGGGTTCCTGCAACTGTTCAGCTTCATGTCCATCGACCCCGACCGCCACATGCAGTCGCATCTCGACCTCTTCAAGCATCTGGCCGATGGCGATGACGCGAAGGCCGACAAGATCAAGGCTTTCTATGACGAATACCTCTCCGTCTGCGATATGCCGGGAACGTTCTACATGGATACAGTCGAGAAAGTGTTCATCGACCAGGCGCTGGCCAAAGGCACCCTGACCTATCAGGGCAAAAAGGTCGAGCCCGCCGCCATCACCAAAACCGCCCTGCTGACAGTGGAAGGCGGCAAGGACAATCTCGTTGCGCCCGGCCAGACCGTCGTCGCGCACGGCCTGTGCTCCGGCCTGCAGGACGGCCAGCGTTTCCACTACCTGCACCCCGACGCCGACCACTACGGCCTGGTCAGCGGCCGTCTCTGGCGCGACGGCGTCAGCCCGCAAGTCATCCAATTTATACGCCAGATCGCCGCGCAAAACGGCCTTCAGCTCGATCCGCTGGATTCCACGCCAGCGGTTAAGCTGGATACGCCCCCAAAATTTAAACCTTAAGGCTTGTCAAAAGGCTTTTTGTGGATCGTCTTGTCGAGCACGGACGGTTTGGGGTTTTGGATCTCTTCCATCTTCTTTTCCAGCTCGGCCAGTTTCTTTTTCAGGATGTCCACTTCCGTTTCCGGCTGGGCGGCGGTCTTGAACTCGTCCTTGGCGGAGGCTGTATTGAGGGGTTTCTTTTCCGGCGCGGGCGGGCTCAGGCGCTGTTTCAGCTCCTGATAGTCCTGCAATTCCTGATCGACTTCTTTCAGCTTCTTTTCCGCCCGTCTCCTGTTGAGACCATAACGCGCCCACAGGGCGCTGCTGCCGATGGCAAGTCCCGTTCCGACACCGCCTAAAACGGCCACGTCAAACGCCATCGCTACGCCGCCGATCATGGCCCAAAAACCGATATCCACGGCTTCTTTTGACTCCCGGTTCTCGTACAGGTCGATCTGCTTCTGTAACTCTTTTTTCTTTGCGATCAGGTCCGCCTCATAGCTATCGTCGATGACCTCCGGACGGGTTTTCTTCGGCTTTTTGTTTTTTCTGAACACGGTGCGGCGGCTCCTGATTGGGATGTAAAACGGAGAATAGCAACCGCGGGGTTGCCCGTCAATTGTTTATGATAATTGCCGTTGCCGTTGAAATAAGGGGTTTTTCTGCCCCGATATATCTTGCGCTTTACTGCCGTACCCTGTAATTAAATGGGCTATGACAATAGAACAGAAACATATCCGCAACTTCGCCATCATCGCCCACATCGACCATGGGAAATCGACCCTCGCCGACCGCCTGATCCAGACCTGCGGCGGGCTGGAGGCGCGGGAGATGAAGGAGCAGGTCCTCGACAACATGGAGCTGGAGCGCGAGCGCGGCATCACCATCAAGGCCCAGACCGTCCGCCTCACATATAAGGCCAAAAACGGCGAGGAATATATCCTGAACCTGATGGACACCCCCGGCCACGTGGACTTCGCCTATGAGGTCAGCCGTTCGCTGGCCGCCTGCGAGGGCGCTATACTGGTGGTGGATGCCAGCCAGGGCGTGGAAGCTCAGACCCTCGCCAACGTCTATCAGGCGCTGGACAACAACCTCGAGATCATCCCGGTCATCAATAAAATCGATTTGCCCGCCGCCGAGCCGGAGCGCGTCAAGAAGCAGATCGAGGACGTCATCGGCCTCGATGCCTCCAACGCGGTGCTGACGTCGGCCAAAGCCGGCATCGGCATCATCGACCTGCTGGAAGCGATTGTCGAGCGCCTGCCCGCGCCCAAGGGCGATCCTGACGCCATCCTGAAAGCGCTGCTGGTGGACAGCTGGTACGACGCCTATCTCGGCGTCGTGGTGCTGCTGCGCGTCATGGAAGGCACACTCAAAACAAAAGACAAGCTGCGCTTCATGAGCACGGGCGCCGCCTACGAAGCGGACCGGGTCGGCGTTTTCACGCCCAAGCACGTGATTACCGGCAAGCTCGGCCCCGGCGACGTCGGCTTCGTCACCTGCGGCATCAAGAACATCACCGAAACCAAAATCGGCGACACCATCACCCTCGACCGCAACCCCTGCGCGGTGGGATTGCCCGGCTTCAAGCCCTCCGTGCCGATGGTCTTTTGCAGCCTCTTTCCCGTCGATAGCAGCGACTACGAGAAGCTGCGCGACAGCCTCGGCAAACTGGCGCTGAACGATGCCTCCCTGCACTATGAAGCCGAGAGCTCGACGGCGCTGGGCATGGGTTTCCGCTGCGGATTTTTGGGGTTGCTTCACCTTGAAATTATTCAGGAGCGCCTGGAGCGGGAATATAATCTCGACCTGATTCCGACCGCGCCTTCGGTGGTGTACAAAATTTACCTGACCAACGGCGACGAAATGACGCTGTATAATCCCGCCGACCTGCCGGATGTGGTGCGTATCACCAAGATTGAAGAGCCGTGGATCAAGGCGACGATTTTCGTGCCCGATGAATATCTCGGCAGCATCCTGACCCTCTGCCAGGAGCGCCGGGGCATCCAAAAAGAGCTGACTTGGGTCGGCAGCCGCGCCATGGCGGTCTATCGCCTGCCGCTCAACGAAGTCGTGTTCGATTTCTATGACCGCTTGAAATCCATCAGCCGCGGCTATGCCAGCATGGATTACGTTCTGGACGGCTTCACCGAAGGCGATCTGGTCAAGCTGCAAATCCTCGTCAATCAGGAACCGCTGGACGCGCTCTCCATGATCGTCCACAGGTCGCAGGCCGAACGGCGCGGCCGGCAGTTGTGCGAACGCCTGAAAGACCTGATCCCGCGCCAGCTGTTCAAGGTCGCGATCCAGGCCGCCATCGGCGGCAAGATCATCGCCCGCGAAGACGTCTCGGCGATGCGCAAGGACGTGACGGCGAAATGCTACGGCGGCGACGTCTCGCGCAAGCGCAAGCTCCTCGACAAGCAGAAAGAGGGCAAGAAAAAGATGCGCCAGTACGGCAACGTCGAAATCCCCCAATCCGCCTTCATCGCCGCGCTGCGCATGAATGAGGATAAATAGCGGGCCTAAAATACTACATTGACATAACCCGGAATCTCCTGCTATAAACTGCCGGAATTCACAGCACGTATTTACAGGAGATAAACATGCGTATAAAAGATCTGTTTTTAAAACTGACCAACCCCAAAGCTTACCAAGCGGGCATGGAGCTGATTACCGAGCTGAAAAAAGACGCTGCGGACGCGCAAAAAGTAAAGGCGCTCATCGATCAGGGCGCTGCGCTGCGCCTGACCGACCCGGAGAGCGGCACCGACGCCCCGATGCTGGCCGTTTTGAAGGATCGCGCCGATCTCCTGCAACTGATGATCGACAAGAAAATCGACCTGAATCGCCGTTACGCCAGCGTCAATGCGATCTTCGGCAATGTCAGCGCGAACACCCTGCTCGACTGGTCGATCGCCAGCCGTCATGCCTGCGCCAAGATGCTCATTGAATGCGGGGCGGATATCAACCAGCAGCGCCCGGGGAACTACACTTTCCTCATGGAAACATCATACATGTCCTACAACAAGGACAGCCTGGCGCTGGCCCATCTGATGATTGCGCGCGGCGCGACCGTGTGGGAGCGGGATGACAAGGGCATGACGGCCTTGCATCATGCAGCGCGCGGCGGCCATGACGGCCTCGTGAAGGCGCTGCTGGACAAAGACGCGGAACTCATCAACATGGTTGATAAGAACGACGAGACGCCATTGATGACGCTGTTCAAGCACCCTTATGTGGCCGACACCAACTACCAGCCCCATCTTGACCTTGAAAAAGACCTCGCCAAGGTGGCAGTGCTCCTGATCGCGCGCGGCGCCGACCTGACCGTCAGGAACAAGCAGGGCAAAACCGCCCTCGATCTGGCGCAGGCGAATAACCACAATGAAATCGCCGTCATGATCGAGGCCGGAATAGCGGCGCAGATAAAGAAAACCCCGAAGGGGCCACAGCCTTAAATCGTATCCCAAGACAATAAAAAAACGCCCTCCCCGTTACAGGGAGGGCGTTTTTTTACTTCTTGAGACTTAGCCCAGCTTCGGGCCGGTGCCGGTTTTCAATTGCGGTTGTTGACTGGCAGGCACCAATTCCTGGCAAGCTTTTTGGATGCGCTCGCAGGCCTTGGTGAGGGTTTCTTTGTCCAGTGCGTAGGAAACGCGGAAATATGGCGACAGGCCGAACTCCGCTCCCGGCACGACAACGACCAGGTGTTTTTCCAGCAGATAACCGACAAAATCGGCATCGCTCTGGATCACTTTGCCGTCCGGCGTTTTCTTGCCGATCACGCCTTCGCAGGAAGCGAAGACATAGAACGCCCCTTCCGGCGCGGCGCATTCCAGGCCGTCCGCCTTGGAGAGCATGGAAACGACCAGGTCGCGGCGCTCCTGGAAGATTTCGCGCCACTCATTGAGGAAGTCCTGCTTGCCGTTCAGGGCAGTGACTGCGGCCGCCTGGCTGATCGAGCTGGGGTTCGAGGTGCTCTGCCCCTGCACTTTGTTCATCGCCTTGATGAGCTCAACCGGCCCCCCCGCATAACCAATGCGCCAGCCCGTCATGGCATAGGCCTTGGAGACGCCGTTCATGGTCAGGGTGCGGTCATAGAGTTCCGGCACCACCTCGGCGATGGTGGAGAACTTGAAATTATCATAAACGAGATGCTCGTAAATATCATCCGACAGGATATGGACATGGGGATGCTTCTTGAGCACTTCGCCAAGCGCCTTCAGCTCCGCCGTCGTATAGGCAGCGCCGGTCGGGTTGCTGGGGGAATTGATGATGAGCCATTTGGTGTTCGGGGTGATGGCCGCTTCGAGCGCCTCCGGGGACATCTTGAAGCCCTGCTCCGGCTTGGTCTTGACGAAGACCGGCGTGCCTTCCGACAGCATCACCATTTCCGGGTACGACAGCCAGTAAGGCGCGGGGATAATCACCTCGTCGCCGGGGTTCAGCGTCGCCATGAAGGCGTTATAGAGCACCTGCTTGCCGCCAGTCGAGACGATCACCTGCTCCGGCGTGTATTTCAGGTTGTTCTCGCGGTTGAACTTTTCGCAGATGGATTTGCGCAGCTCGACCGTTCCGGGAACGGGCGTATATCTGGTCTGGCCCTTGTCCATGGCGGCCTTGGCGCCGTCCCTGATGAACTCCGGGGTGTCGAAATCAGGCTGGCCGACCGCCAGGCCGATGACGTCCTTGCCCTGCGCTTTCAGCTCCTGCGCTTTGGCATCCAGGGCGAGCGTGGCGGACGGCTTGATTTTGTCGAGGCGTTTGGCGATGAAGTCTTTTTTCATGATAGTTCTCCTTGTTTAAGATTTAAGCGGTTGTTGAATGTCGATCCCGTTATTGTCGAACCATTGCTTCAACGGCTTCATGACGGGGGTATTGATGGCCGCGATGAACAGCTTGTGCACATGCGGAATGAATTGCAGGTAGCGGGTCTTGCCGTCGCGCAGCGAGAGGCGCACGAAAACGCCCAGCACCCGGGCATGGCGCTGCGCCGCCAGCACGCGAAACGCATAGTCGAAAGCGGCGCGGTCGATCTTCATGGCGTTGATATAACGGTCGTACAAATGCTGCTTGAGGTCGGCGGGCATATCGCGGCGGGCATCTTCCAGCAGCGACATCAGGTCGTAGGCAAACTGGCCGATGGAGGCATCCTGGAAGTCGAGAAGACCGCAGGACTGAAGGCCCGTTGCGCCCGGCACCAGCATCAGGTTATCCACATGGTAATCGCGCAGCACCAGCGTCAGCTGGTCCTTGGGCAGTTTTTCAAACAGCCCCTTCCACACGTTGGCGAAGGATTTTTTCATGTCCTCGGTCGGTTTTTTGCCGGTCAGCGCGGGATAATACCAGTCGAGCAGCAGCATCGCGCCGTCGATCAGGACATCGGCGTCGTGTTTCGGCAGGTCGATGTCGTTGCGCTTCGGGTGTTGATGCAGACGCACCAGCGCATCCACCGCCAGCTCATAGAGCGGTTTTGGGTCGGCGCCTTTCTCGAACAGGCGCGTATAGGTATCGTCGCCGAAATCCTCGATCACCAGCAGGCCGTTGGGAATGTCCTTAAACAGAATTTCCGGGGTGTGCAGCCCCATGCTGCGCAGGTGGTCAGCGATCTTGATATAAGGCTCCACCATCACGAATGGAGGCACTGGCGGGCGGTCCGGCGGGTCTTCCATCAGCAGCATGGGTTTCGGCGCGCCCAGCAAACGGTAATAACGACGGAAAGACGCATC
>JAIOQI010000085.1 GCA_021413445.1 Alphaproteobacteria bacterium
TGTTTTGCACAGCGGTTGGTCAGAAAGCTGTGCCAGGGCTGCAAGCAGTCCTATCAGGCGTCCCCTGAAGAGTGCAAGCTTCTGGGCGCCGCCCCGGCGTCGCCGCCCACCCTCTACAAAGGCGTTGGCTGCAAGGAATGCAACAACAGCGGATTTAAGGGGCGGGTCGGGATTCATGAGATTCTGTATATAGACGAAGAAATTGAAACCATCCTCGCGGCGAATGGACATAAACACGAAATGAAAGCGGTCGCCATCAAAAACGGTTTCAAAAGCATGCGCGATGACGGGATCATGAAGGTATATGACGGACTCATCTCCCTGGACGGGTTGACGAAGTCGATCAACTTCTCCGACCGGATGTAGGGGGCTGTCGGCCCGCAGCATTATTCATCCTTATGAATATGTCTTTATCGTGCTTCCTGTCCTGTACAGGACCCTATAATTGTTGTAACAATAACAATAGGGTTCTTGGTTCTTGAGGGGGATAGAAACTGCGTGCCAAAATATAAATACAGAGCTGTCAACGCGAAGGGCCACCCGATCAGGGGTGTGCTGATGGCCGCCAACGAGTCCGACCTGACATCGCGGCTGTCCGAGGGCGGGATGGCGCTCGTCGATTGCAAGGAAATGTCGGAAAAAGCCGGCAAGCTGGCGGCGCTGACGCTGCGCCGGGTCAAGATCCGCGAGATGATCCAGATGTTCGTCCAGCTGGAACAATTGAACAAGGCCGGCGTGCCGTTGCTGGCGAGCCTGGCGGATGTGCGCGACACCACGGAGTCCACGCTGTTGCGCGACATCATGACGGACGTGCACCGTGAAGTCGCGGAGGGCAGCTCGCTGTCGTCGGCGCTGTCCAAGCATCCGGTGACGTTCGAGCCGATCTTTGTCGCCCTGGTGAATGCCGGGGAAGAAACCGGCAACCTGAGCAATGCGTTCGAGCAGGTCATCAAGCACCTGAAATGGACGGACACCATGCGGAGCAAGATCAAGAAGGCGACGCGCTATCCTAAAATCCTCATCGCGGTGGTGATCGGCGTCATCTGGATGATGCTGGGATATGTGGTGCCGCAGGTGACCGGGTTCCTCAGCGAGATGGGGACCGAGCTGCCGCCGGTGACGGTCGCCCTGATCGCCACGTCGAATTTCTTTTCCTCTTATTTCCTGTATATCCTGGCGGTGCTGGTGGGAAGTTATATTTTTGTCATCCTGGCGCGCGGCGTGTCCGAAACTTTCCGCTACCGGACCGATTATATCGCCCTCAATTCGCCCGTGTTCGGGCCGGTGATCCGCAAGATCTCCCTGTCACAGTTCTCCTCGACCCTGGGCGTCCTGTTCATCAGCGGCATCGACATCCTGAAGTGCCTGGACGCCGCCAAGCTTACCGCCGGCAACCTGGTGATTGTCGAGGCGCTGACCCTGGTCAGGACCCAGGTCCAGGAAGGGGCCACTTTGTCGGCGGCGATGACGCTGTCCGGCGAGTTCCCTTCCCTGGTGATACGCATGATCCGCATCGGCGAGGAGTCGGGCAACCTGACCGGCGTCCTGCAGCAGGTTTCGGAATTCTATGATAAGGACGTGAATGAGGCGGTGGACGGCATGATTATGATGATCGAGCCGACCTTGACCGTCATTCTGGGGGGCATGATCGTGTGGATTGCGGCCGCTGTGTTCGGGCCCATCTACGACAGCATCGGCTCGATGGGGAAATAGGAAAATGGGGTTTTTTCGTTCTAAAAAGCGGGTTCTGCTGGTTGGCAATGAAGGGATCACCCTCTTCGGATCGACGGCCTATGCCGGCATTGAGCGGGAAATCGCCCTGTCGTGGGAAAAACCCGATTTCATCCCGCAGCTGACCGCGGCTTTGTCCCGGCAGCGCCGGAACGATCCGGTGCTGGTGCTGTTTGACGGCGCCGACCAGACTTACCGCAAGGAAGACAATATCCCGAAGCTGAGTTCTTTCGACCGCCCGCGTTTTATCCAGCGCAAGCTGGAACAGTCTTTCCCGAGCTACCCGATCCGCGCTTCTTTCGAGATTGCGGCGCAGAAGCAGAAGGGCGGCGTGAAAGAGGGGATTTCCTATCTCTTTGTCGCCATCCCCGAAACGGACAATATCGACAAGGTCGCCGCCGCCATGCTGGAGGCCAGCGTGCCGGTTGCAGGCTTCGGCTTGCTGCCCGCAGAGTCCGCCGGGCTGGTCACGGCCCTTTCCGCCAGGTTGTTTGGGAAAAAAGGCCGGAAATCCCGCTGGTCGGTATTGATCGGGCAGCATGAGGCCGGGGGGCTGCGGCAGGTGATCGTGAAGGACGGCCGGCTGGCGCTGACGCGGATGACGCCTGTTTCCGAAGCCGGGATTCAGGGGCCGGGATGGGTCGATGACGTGCAGCGTGAGTTCAAGGCGACGCTGACCTATATCGCCCGTTTCGGTTACACCGCCGAAGACGGCCTTGATGTTATTGTCATCTGCGGCGACGAGGAAAAAAAGGTCTTCGACCAGAAGTCCATGCCGGTAACCAATTTTCAGTGCCTCAAGACCGCCGACGCCCTGTCGGCGATCGGCGCCCGGGGCAGGTCGCTCGGGGAAATTAATTTCGGCGATGCGGTGCATGCCGCCTGGTCGGCAAAGAAAATGTTCCTTGATGTGCCGATCAAGGTGCCGAGCATCCAGCGCATCCTGGTGCCCCGGCTGGCGGCGCGTATCGCCCGCACGGCCTTGGTGCTCTCCCTTCTCGCCCTGATCGGTTTTTCTTTCAGCGTCTATAGCGATTACGCGCCGCTTCAGGATAGCATCGGGCAGAAGCAACAGCAGAAGGCCGTGCTCGCCCAGGAGTACGACCAGGAGGCGAAGCTTGTCGAAGCCCTTCCGGTCAAGCCCGAGGTGGTCAGGAAGACGCTGGCGGTGCAGGGCGCCCTGGACAAGGGCAGTATTAATATCACGCCCACCCTTAATCTTCTGTACAAGGCCCTGGATAAGGACATCACCCTCGAGGCCCTGAGCTTCGAGCGCGGTGACAGCGCCGCCAGGAAACCCGCCGCGAAGGGCGCCCCCGCCGCGCAGAAGAAGGCCGCGCCGGAAGGCGAGTTTGTCAAGATCATCTTCCGTTTCACGCTGGCGGACGGCTTGCCGCTGGAGACAAAAGTGGAGCGCACCGAAAAGATCGCCGAGACCATGCGCCGGGCCTTTACCGGTTACGATGTCAGGATCAACTCCCAGTTTGGAAAAATATCCCGCACCGGGAAGTTTGAAGGCTCCGCCGGCGACACCGGCAGGAAAGCCGCCGCGGATAAAATGGAAAGCTTCGCTGAAATTGAAATGCAGGGGGCGCCGCTATGATGAAACTGATCGGCCTGAAACGCGTCATCGCCATCTGCATCCTGCTGGGGATCAATTTCGGGGTGTTCAGCGTTTATCTGACCGCCCTCGCCCCGATGCTGGAGGACGCCCAGCGGCAGCTCAGGGCGGTCGATGGCCAGATTTCAGATTTGCGCAGCAAGATCACCACCGCCAAGCAGGAGACGGCGTTCGTCAAGGAAAACCTGCCGAAATACCAGGAATTGCAGGACAGGGGGCTTTTCCTGGAGCAGGACCGTTTCATGATCGACCGGCTGCTGCAGGATATGCGGAGCAAGGCCGGGATCGCCAATTTCTCTTTCGCCGTCGGCGACCTGACGGCCATGGCAAACGCCGATGCGGAGAGTATCGGTTATACGCTGTCCAGCAGCCGCATCAGTGTTGATAAAATCATTTCGCCGCTGGACAACAACATTTATGCTTTCCTGCAGGACATCAGGGGCGCCTTTCCTGAATATACGCGCCTCCAGAAATTTTCCATCCAGCGCACGGCAAAGGTGAATGAACAGCTCCTGAATGACCTCAGTGACGGCAAGCAGGTCAGCGCCGTGGGCGCCAATATTGTTTTTGACTGGATGACGCTGGTGCCAAACGCCGCCGGGCAGTCGCAGGATGCGGCCGGCGCGGGGAGGCGTTGATGGGAAAATACATGAAATCGCTGCCCGCTCTTCTGCTCCTGTGCAGCGTTTTGCCGGGTCTGGCGTCTTACGCCCAGGCGCCGCCACTGCCGCCAGGCGCGAACCCGCCGGCTATAGCGGGGACGCCGGGGGAAAATCCTTCCGCCGCATCGGCAGCGGAAGCGCTGCCGCCGATCACGCTGACGCCGGAGGAGATGAAAGCCCCCTTTCACGGGTCTTTTTTCCTGACTCCGGCGGAGATTGCCGCCATCAAGATGGCCCTGGCCGGTTCAGGCAGCGCGATGGGCGGGGATATCTCCGCCGTGATCCCGGTGCCGCCGCACCGCGTCATCAGCGTTTCCGGTCTCTTGTACCGCTCGCCCAAGGACTGGATTGTCTGGATGAACGGCCAGAAAGTGACGCCGGAAAATCTTTTGCCGGAAATCGTCGATATCAAGATTGATAGCTCTTCTCACATGAAGTTGAAATGGTATGACATCGGCCTGGACAAGGTGATTGCGATCACGTTAAGGCCGCATCAGACGTATGACATCGTCACCGGTGTCCTGTTGCCGGGGACCGAGTGACATGACTTTGCGCGCGCCAAGAACAGTTCCGGTCCCCGCGCCCAGCGCCATCAAGATCGACGGCGTGGCGGCGGATTACGGGTTTGGCAGCGTCATCGAGAATATCACCTTTGACGTCAAGGCCGGGGAGACCTTCGGCCTGATCGGCCTGAACGGCGTCGGCAAGACAACCCTGATTAAAATCATCCTGGGCCTGATGGAGGCGTCGCGCGGCGCCGTCGAACTGTTCGGGAAGAAGAGCCTCGACCCCGAAAGCAAAGCCAAGATCGCTTACCTGCCGGAAAAATTCGAGCCGCCGTTTTTCCTGAGCGGCCTTGAGTTCATCAGGTTTTCCCTCGACCTTTATAAACGCCCGTTCAACGAACAGGCCGTTTTGGCGGCCGCCGACAGGATATCCCTTTCCCGCGACGCCCTGAGCCGCCGCGTGAATACCTACTCCAAGGGCATGCGCCAGAAGACCGGCCTGATGGGCACCTGGCTGACCGAATGCCCCCTGCTGGTCCTGGACGAGCCGATGAGCGGGCTGGATCCGCGGGCGCGGGCGCTGGTGAAGGATGAAATCATGGCTTGCCGCGCCTGCGGGATGACGGTATTCCTCAGTTCGCATATTCTGGCCGATATGGACGAGATTTGCGACCGGGTCGGCGTGATTCACGACGCAGAGTTGAAATTTCTCGGCACGCCGTCTGAATTAAAAGAGAAGACAAAAAAGAACAATCTTGAACGTGCGTTTCTGAAAATCATCGAGGGTTCCAAAAGGATATATGAATCATGAAAATATTTAGCAGCAAAAGCCTTTCGGTTCTGGGAAAATTCATCATCGTCGGCGGTGTCGCCGGCGGATGTCTTGGCCTGTACGGCACGGCAGCGCATGCGGAGGATACGCCCCCCGCGCCGGTGCAGCTGGCGCCTGCCGCCGCCCCGCCGTCCATGCCGGAGCCTATGGCGGGAATGATGCCGCCCATGGCGGCGCCCGCGCCTTCTTCAGCGCCGACGATGCCGTCGGAACCGGTCATGGCCGCGCCGGCGCCCATGCCGCCGCCGGTGGATACAGCCGCCGCCCCGCCACAACCGCCGGCCGCCGCCGCCCCGGTAGCGCCGCCTCCCGGCGAGACCGGCAAGAAGCCTTCTAAAAATGCAAAAACACAAGGCGGCAAGGGCGGAAAGAACGCGCCGGAGGTTCCCGCGCAGGAGGCCGATATCCGCGCCCTGCCGGAAAAATACCTTGTGGTCAAGAAAGAGCAGAACGCCGATGCCTTCTCTGCGCGTCTGCTGGCGGCGCGGACCGCGCTGGCGCAGGACAGGCTGGGGGCTTCCCTTGAACTGTTCAGCGAACTTTACGCGAAATACCCCAAGGACAAGAGCGTCCTGATCGGGCGGGCGGTGACGATGCAGAAACTGGGCCAGAATGCGGAGGCTTTGGCCGCTTACGAGGAAGTCCTCAACAGCGATCCCAAGAACCTCGAAGCGCTGACCAACATGCTGGGCATCCTGAACACCCAGGACCGGAGCTCGGCAATTGAAAGGCTCTCGCAGTTGCAGGGGGTTTATCCGTTCAATGCGGATATCGCGGCCCAGCTGGGCATGGTCTATGGCGCCGCCGGGGAATACGAGCAGGCGCTGAAATACCTGGATATGGCGGATGCCATGAAGCCGGGCAACCCCGACATCCTTTACAACCGGGCGGTCGCTTACGACCGGATGGGTAAAACGCAGCAGGCGGCCGGCTTGTATCACCAGCTGGTCCTTTTGTCCGGCGACATCCCCCTTGATGCAAGTTTCCCGATCGATGCGATCAAGAAGCGTCTCGCCAATATACGTTAGAACTTTTCGATGGATGCTCCGGGCATCATCGGCGCGGTTTTTCTGGGCCTGATCCTGGGCAGTTTTGCGACGGCGCTTTCCTACCGCATCCCGCGGGGGATATCGATTGCTGCCGTGAAGCGGTCGCAGTGTCCGGCGTGCCGTAAAAGCCTCGGCGTGCCGGATCTTGTGCCGTTGCTGTCATGGCTTTTCCTGAGGGGCAGGTGCCGGCACTGCGGGGCGCGGATCGGCTGGCGGTATCCGTTGATCGAACTGGCCACGCTGGCCTTGTGCCTGGCTTTTTACGCGGTTTACGGCCTGACGGCGGAAACTTTCCTGATTTTTGCGCTGGCGCCGGTTCTGGTCAGCATCCTCGACATCGACCTGCATCATAAAATTATTCCCGATAGTCTCAATATGGCCATTTTGCTGGCCGGCGCCGCCTTGTTTTTACTCAACGCGCTGCTGGCCGATGGCACGCTGGATTTTATCCTGAGCCACGGCGTTAACGCTGTCGGCGGCTCTTTATTATACGGCCTGGGCGCCTGGTTGCTCCGGCAGGGCGCGATGGCGGTGATGCGGCGCGAACCGATGGGGATCGGCGACGTCAAATTTTACGCGGCGGCGGGGTTTTGGCTGGGGCTGAATGCCGAGGCGGCGGCCCTGTTCATGATCGTGTCCGGTTTTTCCGGCATTGTCGCGGCGCTGCTGTGGAAAAAACGCACCGGCGAAGCCGAAGCGCCCTTCGGCCCGGCGCTGGTCATCGCCTTTATCGCGGCGCTGCTCTTTTATGTGCCGGCCTTTATGGGCGGGTAGGGGATTTTACGTCACGACTTCCGCTTCATCGTCGTCAGCGCTTTCCTCGACGACCTTTTCTTCATGCGGCGTCACGGCGCGGCTGCGGCTGGAGGATTGGTAGGCCATCGCGGCATGTTCGTGGCAATAAGGCGTGCCCGGGCGGATGGCGCGGCCGCAGAAGGTGAAGTCATCTTCGCGCGGATCACCGAACGGCCATTTGCACATGCGCTCGGTGAGGTCCACCAGCGCCACGCCGCCGTCCGCCGGAAAAACTTCTTTCGCCATTTGCCGCGGCGCCGTCACTTCGCGGACCAGCGGGTTATGCTTCACGCCGCTGACAACCGGGACGACGACGGGCGCTTTTTTGGCGGCGACCGCTGCCTTGGGGGCTTCTTTTTTAGGGGCTTCTTTTTTGGGCGCCGCCACAGGTTTTTTAATCGGCGACGGACGGCCCGACAGGCCCATGCGGTGCGCTTTGCCGATGACCGCGTTGCGCGTCACGCCCTTGGCGAGCGCCTTGGCGATTTCGGCGGCGCTTTTGCCGTCTTTCCACATTTTTTTCAGCAGCGCGATGCGCTCGTCCGTCCAACTCATGCCGTGTTCCCTTGAGAAATTACATAATCAGGTCAGAAACTATCCTCAGCAGAATATAACACCGAATCGGCGGAAAGAAAGCGGGATTGTGCGTGAAACCGGGTTTTAGGCGTTGGGATCGAGGCCCCATTCCCGGTAGCGGTCGGGGTCGTCGCCCCAGTTTTCGCGGACTTTGACGAACAGGCTGAGGTGGACGCGGCGCTCGAGGATTTCCTCGAGTTCGAGCCGCGCGGCCTCGCCGATTGTGTTGATCTGGGCGCCGCCCTTGCCGAGGATGATCGCCTTCTGGGTGTCGCGCATGACGTAGATGATCTGGGAGATTTTGACGCTGCCGTTCTCGAATTCCTGCCAGGTTTCGGTCTCGACGGTGGAGGCGTAGGGCAGTTCCTCCTTCAGCTGCAGGAAGATCTTTTCCCGGGTGATTTCGGCGGCGAGCAGGCGCAGCGGCATGTCGGAGATCTGGTCCTCGTTGAACATCCAGGGCCCCTCGGGCATTTTGGCGGCAATGTCCTGCAGCAGGCGCTCGACGCCGTCGCCGCTCAGGGCCGAGATCATGTAGATGTCGGTGAACATGCCCGTTTCGAAAAGCTCCGAGGATATTTTGAGGAGTTTTTCCTTTTCGACGAGGTCGATCTTGTTCAGCACCAGGACAACCTTTTTATCCTGCTTTTTCAGCTTGGCGATGATCGCCTGGGTGTCTTCGTTGATCTTGCCGCGGGCGACTTCGGCGATCAGCAGGACGATCTCCGCATCCGCCGCGCCCTGCCAGGCTGCCGAAACCATGGCGCGGTCGAGGCGCTTGCGCGGCGCGAAGATGCCGGGCGTATCGACAAACACGATCTGTGTGGCGCCCCGGTTGACGATGCCCATCACCCGGGTGCGCGTGGTCTGCACCTTGGGGCTGACAATCGACACCTTGGCGCCGACCAGCTTGTTGATGAGCGTCGATTTGCCGGCATTGGGCGCGCCGATGATGCCGACAAAGCCGCAGCGCCTGGTATTTTTCGTCATTCTTCGATTCCAATCTTTTCAAGCATTTTTCGGGCGGCGGATTTTTCGGCGGCGCGCTTGCTGGCGGCGACGGCGCTCGTCCTGCCGACGCCTTTCACCGAGACCTCGATTTCAAACTGCGGCGCGTGGTCGGTGCCGGATTTGCCGAGCAGGGTGTATTCCGGCAGGGGCAGGGATTTCGCCTGCGCCCATTCCTGCAGCCGCGATTTGGCGTCTTCCGGCGGCGCGGCCTGCTGGTGGAGCATCGCGCTCCAGAATTTTTCGATGAAATCGTGCGCGGGACCGAATCCGCCGTCGAGGTAAATGGCGCCGATCAGGGCTTCCAGCGCGTCGGCGAGGATGGTTTCTTTTTCCTGTCCCCCCGACTTCGCCTCGCCGGCCGACAGCTTCAGGTGCGGGGAGAGGTCAATCGCCTGCGCGACCCTGACCAGGGCGTTCTGCTGCACCAGGCCGGTGTGGCGCTTGGCCAGGCTGCCTTCGTCTTCATGCGGGAAATGCCGGAACAGCAAAGCGGCGACGGCGAGGCCGAGCACGCGGTCGCCGAGGAATTCCAGGCGTTCGTTGTCGGCGGCCGCCTTCTGCACGCTGGAATGGGTCAGCGCCGTTTCAAGCAGGACGGGGTCGGAAAACGCATAACTGATTTTGTTTTCCAGCGCGCCCGTCATGTCAGATTTTATTGACGTTTTTGAAAAAGCGGCCGTAGCGGACGGCTTGCGGCCATTCGACCAGCTTGCAGCCGAAAGAGGCGATGGCGGCAAGGCCGCCCTGCTTGTCGCATTTATTGCCGGTCCCTTCGGTGGAGAAGAAAATGAACCAGGCGCGGCCAATCAGGTTTTCGGCGGGGACGAAACCCAGTTCGTCCTGGGCGCGGCTGTCGAGGGAGCTGTCACGGTTGTCGCCCATCGCGAAATAGGCGCCTTCCGGCACCGTATATTCGGGCGTGTTATCATAGCGCCCATCGTCGGAAATTTCGTAGATGTAATGCTGCACGCCGTTGGGCAGGGTTTCGATGTAGCGTTTGTAGAGGGCGCTACGCCCCTCGTCGGTGATGGTTTCCGCATTGCGGAAGTCGCGCATCACCATTTTGTCGTTGATGTGCAGCACCCCGTCCCTGACCTGAATCTTGTCGCCGGGCAGGCCGATAATCCGCTTGATATAATCAATGCCGGTCTTTTTGGGCTGGCGAAAAACGGCGATATCGCCGCGCCGCGGCTGGGCGCCGAAAATGCGCCCGTCAAAATTAATCAGGTCAAAAGGGAAAGAGTATTTGCTGTAGCCGTAGGCGTATTTTTCGACAAACAGGTAATCCCCGATTTGCAGGGTCGGCAGCAGCGAGCCGGAGGGGATATTGAAAGGCTCGAAGGCAAAAGAGCGGATCAGCAGCGCGACAGCCGCCGCCACCGCCATCGCCTTGACCAGCTCGATAATATCGTCTTCGTCTTTCTCTTTTATTTTTACTTCCATGGCGCCCTGCTCGATCATTTCCTTGTTCCCGTTTTCCTTCATTTTTCAGCCTCGGCGGAGATCACGACGAAAGCCATCGCCAGCGGCGGGTCGTCGGTCAGGCTGAGATGCACCTGTGGAGTCATACCCTGCGGCGTCAGGGCGGTCAAACGGTCTTTGGCGCCGCCGGTGAGGGCGAGGCCGGGCCTGCCGCCGGCATCATTGACCACGGTGATGTCCTTTAAATAAATGTCGTTACGGATGCCCAGCCCCAAGGCCTTGGCGCAGGCCTCCTTGGCGGCCCATCTTTTGGCGTATCCCGCGGCGCGGGCCCGCAGGTCCCCGTTGGCGGATTTTTCGACCTTTTCGCGCTCGACGGCGCCGAAACAGCGGTCGATAAACCTCTCCTCGTGCCGTTCCAGCACTTCGGCCAGGCGGTCAATACTTGTCAGGTCTGTTCCAATGCCGAGAATCACTGTTTTACCTAATGTTTTTTATGGCGCTTATAGATGCGGGCCAGCCTGGCCTCTTTATATCTTTTTACCAACTGCCTGACAAAATAAAAACTGACGACCCAGGACAGGATCACCAGGGGCAGGCTGCCAAGGGCCATCGGCAGCAAAAGACCCATTGGTTTTTCCAGTATATCTGAAAAAGTAAACCCATGCTCCAGCGTCGAAGATTCGGCGCGGCTCCAGTGCTGCCCCAGCAGCGCTTTGCCGAGCTTGTAGGTGCCGACCCAGATCAGGGGGAACGTCCAGGGGTTGCCGGCAAGGACGGAGCCCAGGACCATGGCCAGCAGCGACCCGCCCAGAAGCCAGGTGATAACCCCCGCCGTCATGATGTGAAAGCCGATCAGCGGCGTGAAAGAAATGGCGATGCCCGTGGCGAAACCGGAGGCGATGAAATCGGGCGTGCCCGGCAGCCGCCCCATGCGGTGATTGTAATATCCGGCCAGGCGCCTCCACCCCATGGAAGGCCAGAAGATCTCCCGTGCCCTCTCCCAGCGGCTGCGTTTTTGGCGGCGCTTGAACATGATGGCTTACCTGCTTCGTGCGCGGTTGACCGCCGTGATTTCCGGCGTGGCGCGCATGGCGGCGATGATGTCGCTCAGGTGCCGCGAGTCGCGCACATAAACGTCGATCATCATGTCCCAGAAATCGAGGGAGCGGTTGACGATCTTCAGGTTGGTGATGTTGCCGCCGTTCTTGCCGATGACGGTGGACAGGTTGCCGAGCGCGCCGGGGGTGTTGGCGATCGTCACGATCAGGCGCCCGATGTGGGACTCGGGGCTGTCCTCGCCCTCTTCCCAGGCGATGTCCAGCCAGCGCTCCGGCGTGTCGGCGAAGGATTCCAGCGTTTCGCAGTCGATGGTGTGGATGGTGACGCCCTTGCCGGTCATGACGATGCCGACGATCCGGTCGCCCGGCAGCGGGTGGCAGCAGCGCGCAAAATGCAGCGCCATGCCGGGGATCAGCCCCTTGATCGGCATCGGCGACGCGCCGCCTTTTTGGTGGGTTTTCTTTTCGGAGGCGGCCATGATGCTCTGGATGGTCTGCGGCGCCTCCTTGGGCCGGTGTTCGGGGTGCAGCGCGTAAAACACCTCGCGGCTGCCGATATGGCCGGAGCCGATGCCCACCAGCAGGCCGTCGAGGTTGTCGGCGTTGAATTTCCGGCAGAAGTCGTTGTTGAAAATCTTCTCGTTATAATCGAAGCCTTCCTGCTTGAGGACCTTTTGCAGCATGGCCTTGCCGAGATTCATGTATTCTTCATGCTGCTGCATGCGGATAAAGCGGCGTATCCGCGCCTTGGCCTTGCCGGTGACGACGAAGCGTTCCCAGTTGGGCGAGGGCGTCTGGCTTTTCGAGGTGGCGATTTCGACCTGGTCCCCGTTCACCAGCTGTGTGTTGAGGGGAATGATGCGGCCGTTCACCTTGGCGCCCACGGTCGTGTCGCCCAGCGTCGAATGCACGGCATAAGCGAAATCAATCGGCGTTGCGCCGCGCGGCAGCGCGATCAGGTCGCCGTTCGGGGTGAAGCAGAAAACCTGGTCCTGGTACAGCTCGAGCTTGGTGTTCTCCAGGAATTCCTCGGGCTTTTGCGCGTGCTCGACGATGTCCATCAGCTCCCTGAGCCAGCGGTACTGGTGGCCGTCGGTTTTTCCCGCTTGCGTCCCGCCTTTGTACGTCCAGTGGGCGGCGACCCCCAGCTCCGCCTCCTCGTGCATTTCCGGCGTGCGGATCTGCACCTCGATGCGGTGGTTTTCCGGCCCGATGACCGTGGTGTGCAGGCTGCGGTAGCCGTTGGATTTCGGCAGGGAGATATAGTCCTTGAAGCGGCCCGGCACCGTCGGATAGAGGCCGTGGATGACGCCGAGCGCGTGATAGCATTCCTGCACGCCGGGAACCATGATGCGGAAGGCCATGATGTCGGACAGCTGCTCGAAGGAGATGTTCTTGCGCTGCATCTTCTTCCAGATCGAGTAGCGCGTTTTCTCGCGGCCGAAGATCTCCGCCTTGATGCCGGCCTCGCCGATCTTCTCCTTGAGGGTGCCGATGATGCGCTGCACCACGGCTTCACCGCCCTCGGCGCGCAGGTAATTCAGGCGGGTGGTGATGCTCTCGCGCGCTTCCGGGTTCATGACGCCGAAGGCGATGTCCTCCAGCTCCTCCTTGATCTTGTGGATGCCGATGCGTTCGGCCAGCGGCGCGTAAATCTCTGTGGTCTCGAGGGCGATGCGCTTTTGCTTTTCCGGGTTGGCGATGTGGTGCAGGGTGCGCATGTTGTGCAGCCGGTCGGCAAGCTTGACCAGCAGCACGCGGATATCCTCCGACATCGCCAGCACCAGCTTGCGGAAATTCTCCGCTTGTTTTTCCTGCGCGCTCTGGAACTCGATCTTGGAAAGCTTGGTGACGCCATCGACCAGGCGGGCGATTTCGTCGCCGAACAGGCGCTTGATGTCCTCCAGCGTGGCGGAGGTGTCCTCGACCGTGTCGTGCAGCAGGGCGGTGCAGATGGAGGCGGTGTCCATCTTCATCTCGGTCAGGATGCCGGCCACTTCCAGCGGGTGGGAGAAATAGGGGTCGCCGGAGGCGCGGGTCTGGGCGCCGTGCATTTTCATGGCATAGACATAGGCGCGGTTGACCAGATCCTCGTCCATGTCCGGATCGTAGGCCTTGATGAGATCTATCAGTTCATATTGCCTGATCATTATTTCTTTCCGGACTGATCCTTGAAATACCGGAGAAAGTCGCTGTCCGGGGAAAGGATCAGTGTCGTGCTGTCGCCGGGCAGGCTGTCGCGATAGGCCGCCATGGTGCGGTAAAAGGCGTAAAACTCGGGGTCCTTGTTGAAGGCGGTGGCATAGATCCTGGTCGCCGCGGCATCGCCCTCGCCGCGGCTGATCTGGGACAGCTTTTCGGCTTCGGCGAGGAGGACAGTGCGCTCCTTGTCCGCCTTGGAGCGGATTTCCTGCGCCTGCTCCTGCCCCTGGGCGCGGAACTCGGCGGCTTCCCGCTGCCGTTCGGTGCGCATGCGGGCATAGATCGCCTGGCTGGTCTGCTCCGGCAGGTCGGCGCGGCCGATGCGGATATCGACAATCTCGATCCCGAAGCGCGTGACGGAGGCGTTGACCTGCTGCTTCAGGGCCAGCATCAGCCCGCTGCGTTTTTCCGAGAGCACGTCGGTGAGGGCGGCGTTGCCGAGGATGCTGCGCAGGGTCGAATTGATGATGTTGTTGAGGCGGGTGTTGGCCTGCTGCTCGGTGGCGAGGGATTTATAAAATTCCAGCATGTCGTTGATCTTGTAACGGGCGAAGGTATCCACGACCAGGCGCTTCTGGTCGGCGAGGATGACCTCTTCCGGCGGCGGATCGACATCCAGCACGCGCTTGTCGAACACCACGACGTCCTGGATGAAGGGAACCTTGAATTTCAGCCCCGGCGTGACGTGCTTTTCCATCGGCTCACCGAACTGCAGCACCAGCGCCTGCTGCGTCTCCGGCACGATAAACGCCGACTGCCCCAGCAGGAACAGGCCGGTCAATACCAGGGCCAGAACGACAAAATGACTTTTAGACATGAAAGCCCCCTAAAATTATTGTCCCGCCGCTTTCGCCTTGCCCTGCAACTGGTCGAGGGAGAGGTAGGGCAGGACAGAACTGCTCTTGCCGTCGCCGACGATCACTTTTTTGCTGTTCTGCATGATTTGCTGCATGGTTTCGATATAGATGCGCTTGGCGGTCACGTCCCTGGACTGCGCATAGGCATCATAAACGGAAAGGAAACGCGCCGCTTCCCCCTCTGCCTTGCTGATGACGGCTTCCTTGTAGGCGCCGGCGTCCTGGATCAGCTTCTGCGCGTCGCCGCGGGCGCGCGGCACGATGTCGTTGCGGTAGGTTTCAGCCTCGTTCTTGGTGCGTTCCCGGTCGGAGCGGGCGCGCTGCACGTCGTCAAAGGCATCGACCACCGGCGCGGGCGGATCGACGCGCAGCAGCTGCACGCTGTTGATCGAGATCCCCGACTGGTAATCGTCGAGCATTTTCTGCATCAGCTCCTTGCTGCGCGCCTCGATGTCGGCGCGGCCTTCGGTCAGGGCGGTCTGGATCTTGCCGCGGGCGATGATTTCGCGCATCGCGCTTTCGGCGACTTTCTTGATCGTCGTTTCCGGGTCGCGGATCTGGAACAGGTAGTTCCTGGCGTCGCCGATCCGCCACATCACGACGAAATCGATATCGACGATATTCTCGTCCCCGGTCAGCATCTGGCTTTCGGTGGCGACGTTGTTCTTCTCCGTCGCGGCATCCCCGGCGATCCGGCTGGGCGGCTGGTCGCGGAAGCCGATCTCGACGCGGCGGTCAAAGGCGACGTTCACCTTCATCACCGTCTGGATCGGCCACGGGATATGGTAGCCGAGACCCGATTCCCCCCGCGTGCTGGTCCATTTCCCGAAAGTCAGGACTACGGCGCTTTCTTCCGGCAACACTCTGTAAAATCCGGTGCCGAGCCACAAGGCCATGACCAGGATGGCGACTAGGCCGAGGCCCTTTTTGCTTTCTCCACCAGATTTGGGGCTGAAAATGTTGCCCAGTTTGTCCTGGGCTTGCCGTAGCATGGCATCGATATCGGGAATTTCCTCGTCCGGGGGCTGTTTGTGATCCCAGGGGTTATTGGGTTTTTTGCCATTGCCGCCCTGCTCGGGGTTTTTGGAACCCCAGGGGCCTTTTTTCCGGTCTTGGTCGTCTTGATCGTCCCATGCCATAGACTGCATCCTTGTTATGACATTATAAAACAGCTATAAGTCCATTATCTTAGACAGTAACGCCTATAAAAGGAAACACAAAATAGTGCCCCCTTTGACCCCTGAAAAAGTCATCGCGCAGCTGCAATCCGTGGTCGATCCGGCGTTGGGCAGGGTCTCCGGCGTTTCGGTCGAGGGGGGCAAGGTCGTGTTTTCCATCGAGATCGACCCGGCGCGCGGCCAGGAGCTGGAGCCGCTGCGGAAGAAGGCGCAGTCCGCCGTCGAAAAAATGCCGGGCGTTACAAGCGCGCTGGCGATATTGACCGCGGAAAAAAACGCGCCGCCGTCATCACCTGCGCCGTCGCAACCGAAACAGCCGCTGCATAAAATTTCCCAGCGCCCGGTGGCGCCGCAGGTGATGCATATTATCGCCGTGGCTTCCGGCAAGGGCGGGGTCGGCAAATCGACCGTCGCCGCCAATCTGGCGCAGGCTTTTGTGGCGATGGGCAAGAAGACCGGATTGCTCGATGCCGATATTTACGGCGCGTCGCAGCCGCGGATGATGGGCATCCGCCGGCGCCCCGAAACCGATGCCGACGACATGATTATCCCGCCCACGGTGCACGGCATGAAAGTCATGTCGATGGGATTTTTCGTCGAGGAGTCTGCGCCGGTGATCTGGCGCGGGCCGATGGTGCACAGCGCCATCCAGCAATTGTTCCGCGACGTCGCCTGGGGCGAGCTTGACATGCTGGTCGTCGATCTGCCGCCCGGCACCGGCGACGCGCAGCTGAGCCTCGCGCAGTACGTGCCGCTGTCGGGCGCGGTGATTGTTTCCACGCCGCAGGATGTGGCGCTGGCCGAGGCCAAGAAGGGGCTGTTCATGTTCCAAAAGGTGAACGTGCCGGTGCTGGGGCTGATCGAGAACATGAGCTACCATCTCTGCGCGAATTGCGGCCACCGCGAGGATATTTTCGACCACGGCGGCGTGCGCCTGGCCGCCGGGGCGCTGGGCGTCGATTTTCTGGGTGAAATTCCCCTGCATGCCGACATCCGCAAGGCCGCCGATTCCGGCACGCCGCTGGTCGCCCTGCAAAAGACGCATCCCGTCAGCGAGCTGTATAAAAATATCGCCTCCCGGATCTGGATGAATTTGCCGGCGGAAAAAACCGTGCCCAAAGCGCCGCGCTAGGTTGCTTTCTCTCCCTCCGGGAGAGGGGTAAGTGAAGTGAAATTCGCCCACAAAAAAACCCCCGGCGCATTGCCGGGGGTTTTTTTTAGCTTCGGTTTATATCACGAAATTAGAAGTGATAGTTCACGCCAGCCGAGATAGCGAAGGTTTGCGGATCAGCGCCGAATTCCTCGTTAGCGCCATCGGTCCACTTTTGCGCGCCGAACTCGGACCAGCGGCCCTCAAACTTCGCAGAGTAGGAGCTGTTGATCTTCTTTTCCGCGCCGAGACCGGCAGTCCAGCCGAGATAGTGGCGCTGGGCGCCGTCATACTCGCTGTTGTCCAAGTGGGAGCTGACGGTCTGCAGCGTGGCAACGCCGCCGGTGCCGTAGATCATGTAGTCGTTATCCACGGTCACACCCAGACGCGCGCGCAGAGACGCAGTGGTGTCGATCGTTTGACCCAAGGCACGATCAAACTCGTCACTGTCATAGCCGAGCAACGACTCGCCGGTAACGCCGAAGGCATCGGCTTCGAAACCGTAAACCAGCCTGCCATCCTGCCAGTTGTAACCGGCCTGACCACCGAACTCGAGATTGTTGCCGATACCGTCAGCCATGTCGGCGTTGTTATCGGCGCTATAGTTTCCATCGATGTCGATCAGCGCACTGCTGTCTTGCAGATAGCCGGCCGAGAGACCGGCGTAGGCGCCGCCCCAGCCGCCGGCAGAGCCCTTGGCAGCGAGAGAAGATGTGGATGCCGCCACAACGCAAATGACGGCGAAAAGTGCTGTCTTGAATAAATTCATAGAGGTTCTCCTGTGTACGATTGTTTTTAGTTTCTAGCGAACTCAACGATTCATGCTATGCGCGCTGATGGGAAGAAACAAGGCGCTGTGGTAGGATGATGTCAATTGGGTGGTTAATGTTGCCTTTTTACAACACCATACTGAATATGGAATAATATAGCCGAATTTAAAATTACCCATACATTGTCACCCCTGC
>JAIOQI010000086.1 GCA_021413445.1 Alphaproteobacteria bacterium
ACGGGCGAGAATGCCGGTTCCTATGATATCAACAAAGGCACGCTGTCGCTGGGCGGCAACTACGACCTGGCTTATTTCGGCGACCACTTCGCCATCGACCAGCGTCACGTCACGGTGACGGCGGATGCCGGCCAGCACAAGGCTTACGGCGATGCCGATCCGTCCGGCTTCACCTACAGCCTCACGGCAGGCAGCCTGGTGGGGCTTGACGGTTTCAGCGGCGCCCTCACCCGCGATGCGGGTGAGGATGTCGGTTCCTATGACATTACTCAGGGTACGCTGGCTTTGAGCAGCAACTATGAACTGACCTATCATGGTGATAGTTTCATTATAGGTACCCGCCCTATCGAAATTATAGCTATCGGGGTTACGGTGGATCCCGGCCAGTACAAGACCTATGGCGATGCCGACCCGGCTGAATTCACCTACAGCATCACTTCCGGCAGCTTGGTGGGTGATGATACATTCAGCGGCGCGCTGGATCGCATCGCTGGCGAGGACGTTGGTTTTTATGATATTACCAAGGGTACGCTGGCTTTGAGCAGCAATTATGACCTGATATATCACGGTGACCATTTCAGTATTATCGCCCGCCCGATCACGATCACGGCGGATGCCGGCCAGCACAAGACCTACGGCGACGCTGACCCGTCCAGCTTCACCTACAGCATCACCTCCGGCAGCCTGGTGGGCACTGACACTATCAGCGGCGCGCTTTCCCGTGATGCGGGCGAGAACGCCGGCGCTTATGACATCACCCTCGGCACGCTGTCGCTGGGCGACAACTACGCATTGACCCACCACCTCGACCACTTCGATATCCTCAAGAAAGCATTGACCCTGGCCGCCACCGCCGACGACAAGACCTATGACGGCAACCGCGACGCGGCGGTCACCGGCTACGGCCTGTCCGGCTTCGTCGGGGCTGAGACGGTGACGGCATCCTCGACCTCGGCGCTGTTCGACACCAAGGACGCCGGCGCGGACAAGGGCGTCGAGATCAGCGGCATCTCTTTGAGCAACGGCACCAACGGCGGCCTGGCGGGCAACTACAGCGTCGCGGCCACCACTTCGGCCACGGCCGACATCCTGCAGAAGGCGCTGACCCTGGCGGCCACCGCCGACGACAAGACCTATGACGGCAACCGCGACGCGGCGGTCACCGGCTACGGCCTGTCCGGCTTCGTCGGGGCTGAGACGGTGACGGCGTCCTCGACCTCGGCGCTGTTCGACACCAAGGACGCCGGCGCGGACAAGGACGTCGAGATCAGCGGCATCTCTTTGAGCAACGGCACCAACGGCGGCCTGGCGGGCAACTACAGCGTTGCCGCCACCACCTCGGCCACGGCCGGCATCCTGCGGAAGGCGCTGGATATCAGCGGTGCGGTTGGCTTGGATAAAGTTTACGATGGCAGTGATATCGCTCTTCTGACCCCGGCAGATCTTTCCGGCGTGATTACGGGTGATGATGTCACCCTTGTTTCAGGGATTGGCTACTTTATCGACGCCGAAGTCGGCATCGATAAACTTGTCACCCCATCTGGTTTTGATATCTCGGGCGCTGATGCCGGAAACTACAGTCTTGACCAGCCGGCCATTTCATTCGCTGATATTCTGCCGGGATCGCCGGAAGTAGATGATCTGGGTGAGATTATCTCTACCTTTTACTTAATATCACCCACAACCGGTGCAATTGCCTTAATGTCGAATGAGCAAGACGAGGAAAATGACACTCCTGCCGGTGGAAAAGATTTAGTTCAAATCGTTGGTGACGGCCTGCTGATGCCTTGACAGTCAGGATCGTAAATCCTATGTTAACCCGCTACCGATAATACAGCGGAACTGACCATTTATGAAATTCATATCAAGATTCTCCTTGCTGGTGATTGCGCTAATCTTCGCCAGCGGCCCGGCTTTGGCGCAACCGAATATTTCGGACGTCCTCCGGCAGGTACCGTCTCCTCAGCCGCAGCAGAAAGCCGCACCGGCGCTGCCGGCCATGGGCGAAGGCCAGCCGCTTCCGCCGCTGAAGAAACTGGGCGGGCCCAAGATCAAGGTGAATAAGCTGATGGTTGCCGGCAATCACGCCCTACCCACCCGGGATCTCTTGGCTTTGGTGCAATCCGCCGAGGGCCAGGAGCTGACATTGGGCGACCTGGAAGAGCTGGCGGCGCGGATCACCCAATATTACCGCCGCAAGGGTTATTTTGTGGCGCGGGCCTATATTCCGGAGCAGGAGATTCGTTCCGGCGTTGTGACGATCGAGGTTCTTGAAGGCTTTTATAATAAACTAATCCTGAAAAATAAATCGCTCGTGAAAGATCCAGTGCTGCAAAAACTGCTGGATAAAACTTTAGACCATATCGTTTTGTCAACCAAAACGACGGAACGTACCGTACTGATGATGAACAATATGCCGGGCGTCCGGGTGGCCCGTGCGGAGGTTATGCCGGGAGATAAGGTGGGCACTTCGGACCTGGCCGTTGGCCTGGAGGCGACGCCGCGGGTCACGGGATACGGGATGGCGGACAATTACGGCACGGTTTATACCGGAAAAAAGCGCTTTATGGGCGGCATCGCTGTTAATTCCCCTTCCGGCAGGGGTGACAGGCTTTCGGCAAGCGGACTGGTGACGGAGGGGCAATACATCAAAAACTACCGTCTCGCCTATTCCACGCCGCTGCTCTCAAAAGGTTTGCGCGGGGAGATAGCCCTGGCGAAAACAACCTATCAGCTGACCGGCGCCTTTGCCGCCCTGGATGCCGTCGGTAATGCCAATACGTCAGAGGTGAATCTTACCTATCCGTTCCGCCTGACGCGGACATCTTCCCTGGAGGGCGGGCTTAATCTTTCGCACCGGGAGTTGACCGATCAAATCCGCTCGACATCGACCGTTATTCCAAAAACCGCAGATGTGGCGACGGCTTCGCTGCAATTAGCCTCTGAAGGCGCTTTGCTGGGGCTGGCCGGAAAGACAACGGCCTCGGCTTCCCTGACACTGGGTAATCTGGAGATCAACGATGCAACCGCCCAGGCGATCGATGCGGCGGGAGCAAGGACAGAGGGCCGCTACAGCAAGGTCAATGCGTCGGTCGGCCGCACCATCGCGCTGCGCCAGCGCTGGACCCTGGACGCTTCATTGAAAGCGCAGAAAGCGCTGTACGGCAAGAACCTGGACGGCAGCGAGGATATGTCGGTCTCCGGCAGCGGCGGCGTCAAGGCTTATCCTGTTTCCGAGCTGGCCGCTGAAAATGCCTATTTCTTCAATGCCGAGCTGCAATACGCGCTGCCGGTGAAGGAGCCGTTCAGCATCAGGCTGGGCCTGTTTACGGACGTTGGCCGCGCCTTGATGGAAAACCAGGTCAGCGGCGAAGCCGGGCCGCGCACCCTGTCGGATGCCGGCGTCGGCGCCTATGTCAACTACAACAAATTCTTTTCCTCCCTGCAGGTTGCCCGGCGCACCGATAGCCCGGCGCTCAGCGAGAAGACGCCGCCCGCGCGGGCGCTGCTGCAAGTGGGAATCAGCTTCTGAAGAAATAAGGTTATTTGCTTTTGCCGCCGCCCGGAACCTGCGGGCCGCCGGGATCTTCTCCCGGACGGGGTTTCTTTTTCCGCGCCGGCTTTCGCGGCAGCGCTGCTTCCGGCCGGGGCGGCTCTGCTGGGTTTTTAAAAAGCCCCGGCGATGTCCGCCGCCGCCATTCCTGCATCATTTGCCAGCCTTCCTTGGTGAAACCCCATGAGCCGTCGGGGTTGTCCTTGTTGAGCTGCTCGGTCTTCATGTTCGTCAGCGACCTGTGCAGGTCCATGAGGTTTGGCGGCGCGGTCGCCAGGGCAAAGGCCGTCTTGAACTCTATGGAACTGAAGCCCAGCACGTCGAAGGCGTGCGTGTTGACGGCGGTCAGAATCTCGTTGAGGATCGCCTCCTTGTCTTCCAAATCGGGATCCAGCCAGACACTCTGGTTGCCTTTTTGCGCATCGCGCCGGAGGTGCGCGACGCCGGCGATGGCCTCCGGCCTTTCCTTCTGAATGATCTTCCACAGCCACTCGTTTCTGGGCTCGGCCTGGAGGATGACTTTCTTGAAAACGTCCTTCATCATCGGCGCGCGGACTCTTTTCGTTGAGCCCCGCTTGCTCAGGTATTCCGCGAAATCACTTTCGGGAAGGAAATTGGATATGGCGCCGATATCACCCATCTGCATGGGTTTCAGCCAGAGTTTCTCCGTTACCAGGTCGTGCAGGTCCACCACTTCGATGCGGAACCAGTTGCGTTTGCCCACTTTCAGGATGTCGCCGGTTTTCAGGTACAGTTTCAGCTCCGGGTCGTTCAGTTTTTTGCCGTCGAGCTCGACGCCGCCCTGCCGCAGCAGCCGGCGCGTGTCGCTTTTGCTTTTGCCGGGGCGCGCCAGGGTGACGAGGTCGAGCGCTTCCATGCGCGGGCTGACGATGGCCAGCGTCGGCAGGTCGTCGGGGATCTGGCCTTTCGAGATGGTGTTTTCGAACCATTCATATTCGGCGGCGGCGCTTTCGTCGCCGTGGTAGCGCGCCACGATGGCGCGGGCGAGGGCGATTTTCGCATCACGCGGTTTTTCCCCGATCAGGCTTTTCATCGCGTCGATTTCCCCGAGCGGGATGTCGGTATAGATGCGGAAATACTCGTCGATGAGCGTGTCGGGGATGCTCATGACGCGGCCGAACTTGTCGCGCGGGCTGTGCGCGAGGCCGATGTAGTTGCCGAGGCTCCGCGACTGCTTCTGCCGCCCGTCGGTGCCGGCGGTGATCTTGGTGGTGATGAGCGTCTGCGGCTTCTTCTTGTGCTTTTCCTGCAAAAGGCGCCCGATCGACTCGTTGAACAATTGGTCGGAGCCGATGATGCTGAGGTCCGATTCCACCATCAGGGAATCGTACCCCTGCAGGATCGGGTAGAGCAGCTCGTGGACGTAAAGTTCCTTCCCCTCCGCGATGCGCATCTGGAACTGGTCGCGGGCGATGAGTTTGGCGTGGGTGACGAGCGAGAAAACGTCCATCAGGTCGTGGATGCTCATCTGCCCGTACCATTCGGAGTCGCGGCGGATCTCGATAAACCGGGGATCGTCAACACGCAGCACCATCCGCGCCTGGTCGATAAACTCCCGTATGTTCCTGCTGACCTCCTCCTCCGAAAAACCGGAGAGGGTATCCAGCCGCCCGTCATGGTCGCCGAGGCGGGCCGTGTAGTCGGCGATGACGAAAATCACTTTATGCCCGAGGTCCTGCAAATAGCGCAGGAGCCAGAGGTTGACGGCATGGCCAAGGTGCAGCATGGGCGACCTGATATCCACGCCGTATTTGACGCGCAGCTGTTTGCCCGAGCGCAGCTTCGCCCTGAATTCATCCTGCGACAGGAACTGGTCCGTGGTGCGGCTGAAATGCGCCAGTATCTCGTTAATGTTGGCGGCCATGATCTATCTCCACATCACGGAGCGCGCGGCGGGGGGCCGGAGGGCGGCGCCGCGGGCGATAAAATTTTACTGATAACCCGCTTCAGCTGGCGGCGCGTGTCTTCGATGCCGTTATCCGTTTCAATCACATGGTCGGCGCGTTTGCGCTTTTCGGCATCCGGCATCTGCCCGGCCACGATGCGGTTGAACTTTTCCCGGGTCATGCCGGGGCGGGCTAGGACGCGTTGCTGCTGGAGCTCTTTTGCCGCCGAAATGCACAGGACGACATCGACGCGCTTCTCTTCGCCGGTTTCAAACAGCAGCGGCACGTCGAGAACGGCGAGCGGATGCCCTTTCTTTTTCATCTCTGCAAGAAAGCTCTCGCTTTCCTTCCACACCAAAGGATGGAGGATTTTCTCCAGCTCCTTCTTTTGCGCGGGATTGCCAAAGACGATCTGCCCCAGGGTTGGGCGGTCGATATAGGGTTTTCCGTCCGCCGCCGTCCTGAGGGCTTGCGGGAATTTATCGCCGACGGCAGCCACGCCGCCGCCGTCCGGCGCCAGCAGGGCGTGCACGGCGGCATCCGCATCGTGCACGGGAACGCCCATCTCGCGCAGCATTTCCGCCGCCGTCGATTTGCCCATCCCGATAGAGCCTGTAATGCCAATCACGATCATATTGCACCTGTCGTAGTACTATATATTATACACAGTTGGGTGCGGGTCTTCATGAAAATTAACCATTCGCCGTACTCTGGTAAATGGCGGTGGGCTGCCTGACAGCCGGAAGAGCGTGAAAATGGAATCAGGATTGATTTTGCTGGGCGCGGCGTTTTTTCTTGTCGCCATACTCTATTCATCCACCGGGCATGGCGGCGCCTCCGGCTATATCGCTGTGATGGCGCTGTATGGCCTGGCGCCGCAGGAGATCAAGCCGATCGCCCTGTGCATGAATATCGTCGTGTCGTTGGTCGCGGCGATCCAGTTTTATCGCGCCGGGCATTTCAAGCGCGCGCTGTTTCTGCCCTTCATCCTCGGCTCCGTGCCGCTGGCCATGCTCGGCGGATATCTGCACCTGCCGACCAAGTGGTTCAATCTGCTGCTGGGGGCCGTGCTTGCTTATGCGGCCCTGCAGCTTGCCTTCAAACCGGCGCAGCAGGCGCAGGAAAATATCCCGCGCTTCGGCATTGCTGTCGCGGCGGGCGCGGCGATCGGCCTGCTGTCCGGCCTGATCGGCGTCGGCGGCGGCATTTTCCTGACCCCCTTGCTGCTGCTGATGGGTTGGGCCAATCCCCGGCAGGCGGCGGCGGTTTCCGCCCCGTTCATCCTGCTGAATTCGATGTCGGGGCTGGCAGGGTTTGTCATGCAGTCAAGCTATAGCGGCCTGCCCGGCTCAATCATCTTGCTGGCGCCGGCGGCGTTGGCGGGAGGGTTGCTGGGCGGGCATCTGGGCAGCCGCATCCTGCCGATGCGCGGCATCACTCTGGCGCTGAGCGCGGTCTTGTTTATTGCCGCCTTCAAGCTATTCTATATCTGACGGAAAAGGGGAGAGGATGATTTCTTACGCGGAAGCATTGGCCATTATCCGGGCGCATAAAAACCTCCTGGGCACAGAAGCGATTGCGCTGGCGGAGATTGCCGGGCGCATTTGCGCAGAAAAGATCACCGCCCCCATCGCCAACCAGCCGTTTGACAATTCGGCCATGGACGGCTTCGCGCTGAGGACGGAAGAGATTGCCGCTGCGGCTGCTGACACGCCGGTCGTGCTGGAAATGACCGGGCATATCGCGGCGGGCGGCAAACTCGCAACATCTGCACCCGCGCGTGGCCAGTGTTACGAGATCATGACCGGCGCGCCCCTGCCGCCGGGCTGCGATGCCGTGGTGCCGGTGGAAAAGACGGAGAAAGACAAAAGCGGGCGCATCCTGTTCCGCGCTCCGGCGCAAAAAGGCGATAATATCCGCCGTGCCGGCGCTGATTTTGCTGTCGGCGATCCTGTGCTGGAGCCGGGCGCGGTTTTGCATGTCGGGCATGTGCTGGCGCTGGCCACGCTGGGGATCGGTGCGGTGAAGGTGGTGCGCCGGCCGAAAGTGGCGCTGGTGTCCACGGGGCTTGAAGTGGTGGATGACTTGGGATCAGCGCTGGAAGGGGGGCAGATTTATAATTCAACCGGGCCTTACCTGCTCTCCATCCTGCCGCAAATGGGCATGAAGCCTGTGGCGCTGGGGACAGTTGCCGACGATGCCGCGCTGTACAAGCAAAAATTGCTGGCGGCGGCCAGGGACGGCTGCGATATGATTCTCTCCACCGGCGCGGTTTCCGCCGGGGTGCATGATTTTGTGCCCGCCGTATTGAAAGACATCGGCGCGGAGATTTTCTTTCATAAAGTCGCCATCCGTCCCGGCAAGCCGGTGTTGTTCGCCAAATTTCCCCACGGCGGGCCGTTCTTTTTCGGCCTGCCCGGCAATCCGGTCTCCACGGCAGTGGGCCTGCGGTTTTTTGTCTGCCCGTTGCTGCGGGAAATGCAGAACCTGCCGCCCGAACCGCCGCTCTGCGGGGTTTTGGCGGAGGATTACAGCGTCAAGGCCGCCGGGCTGCGCTTTTTCCTGCGGGCAAAACTCGGCAACAATGCCAAAGGCGAGACTGTGGCCGGAATTATCCGGGACCAGCAGTCCTTCAAGGTCAGCCCGTTTGTGCGGTCGGATGCCTGGGTGACCGTGCCGGAACAGGTTTCCCAGCTTAAAGCCGGGGATATTGTTGAGATATATAGGTAATTGACTTGATTTAGATCAATCACCCTACGTATTCTATACGATAGACTACGCCTATAGATAAACTCCGAGCCGTGCTGCCTAAGTTCCGTTGGAATATGGCTGCAGGGCCGGGGTCGCGGGGGAAACGCCGCGGCCTTCCGTGTTTGAAAAGGAGCGCACTTGGATAAAGGTACTGCTATCGAGGACCGCTTTGGGCGGCGCTTCCCGTATTTGCGCCTGTCGGTGACGGATGTGTGCAACTTCCGCTGCACCTATTGTTTGCCGGACGGCTACCAGAAAACGGGCGAGGAGGCTTTTCTCAGCGTGGCGGAAATCCGCCGCATTGTGGAAGCCTTTGCCGGAATGGGCACCTGGAAAATCCGCCTCACCGGCGGCGAGCCGACCGTCCGGCAGGATTTTTGCGAGATTGCCAAAGCGGTGGCGTCCGTCCCCGGCATCCGCAAGCTCGCCTTCACCACCAACGGCTATAAGCTGCCGGAGCGGGCAGGGGCGTATTACGAATCCGGCCTGCGCGCGATCAATGTCAGCATCGACTCCCTCGATCCCCGCAAGTTTCATGAAATCACCGGGCATGACCGTCTGGACGAGGTTGTCGCCGGCGTGCAAAAGGCGCTGGAAGTCGGTTTTGAGTCGGTGAAGATCAACGCCGTCCTGCTCAAGGGATTGAACGACGATGAACTGGACGGCTTCCTTGGCTTTATCGAGAACAGGCCGGTTTCACTGCGGTTTATCGAGCTGATGCAGACTGGGGACAATCTCGAATATTTCCGCAAGCATCACGTTCCGGCGACCGTGGTCCGCGAAAAGCTGCTGGCGCGCGGCTGGCACCTGCTGGCGCGGGAGGAGGGGGCGGGTCCCGCCGTCGAATACGCCCACCGCGACTATCAGGGGCGCATCGGCATGATCGCGCCCTACGCGAAGGATTTCTGCGCCACCTGCAACCGCCTGAGGATTTCGGCGCGCGGCAGCCTGCACCTGTGCCTGTTCGGGGAGGGCGGCCATGCGCTGCGCCACCTGCTACAGGATGACGGGCAGAAGGAAGAGCTGCAGGAAACGGTCATGCGCCTGATGCAGGTCAAGAAAATTTCCCACTTCCTGCACAACGGCGAGACGGGCGTGCGGAAGAATTTATCATCGGTAGGAGGATAGAATGCCGGCAAAATCCAAGAAAGTCGTTGAATTACCGGCGCTGGCGCCGGAAGCGCATTTCCGCATGATCGACGTCGGGCAGAAGCGCGTCACGCGCCGCCGCGCCATCGCCGCCGGTTCGATCATGGTCGGGCCTGTGGCTTTCAAGAAGATCATTGAAAAGACGCTGCCCAAGGGCGACGTGCTGGCGCTGGCGGAAATCGCCGGAATCATGGGCGCCAAGAAGGCCGCCGAGCTGATCCCGATGTGCCACCCGCTGCCGATCGACCAGGTCAGCATTCATTGCATCCCCGAAGCGCCGGATAGGGTGACGGTCTATGGGCAGGTCACCGCCCACGCCAAGACCGGCGTGGAGATGGAGGCGGTCATGGCGGTGCAGGCGGCGCTGGCGACGATCTGGGACCTGGTCAAGGGCACCGAACCCGCGCTGACCATCGGCAATGTGAAACTGCTGGTGAAAGAGGGCGGCAAAAGCGGCCTCTGGCTCAATCCGGACGGCATACCTTCATTCCTGGCGGCGCAACTGCCTGACCAGCAGCCGCTCAAAGGGCTCAGCGCCGCGATTGTCGTCATGAGCGACCGCGCCGCCGGGGGTGTCTATGAAGACAAGTCAGGCCCAGTCCTGAAAGAGACTCTCGCGCAATCCGGCGCGGCGCTGGCGGACTATGCCGTGCTTCCCGACGAGGCGGAGAAGCTTATCAATCATCTCAAAAAAATCATTGCTGAACTAAAGCCGGATTTTATTGTGACTTCCGGCGGCACCGGGCTGTCGCCGCGCGATGTGACGCCCGAGACTTTGGAAAAAATATGCGACCGCATGGTGCCGGGCTTCGGCGAACTGCTGCGCCAGGACGGCGCGCAGGTGACGGACAAGTCATGGCTGTCGCGCAGCACGGCGGGGATGCTGGACGGCACGCTGGTCATCGCCCTGCCCGGCAGCCCGAAGGCGGTGCGGGAAGGGATGGCGGCGCTCCTGCCTGTTTTGCCGCATGCCCTGTCGATGGTTGGCGGAGGGAAACATCATGGCTGAGATTCAAATCACGATGCGCCTGTTCGGCGCTTTCAGGAAATACGGGGAAAACGTGAGTTTCGCGGTTCCCGCGGGATGCACGGCCGCGGCGGTCAAGGAAAAGCTGGCGGAGGTGCTGAAGCTCTCCGATAAAAAGCTGCTCATGGATTCCGTGCTGGCCAACGACAATGAAATTATCGACAGCGGCGCGGTGTTGAGTGAAGACAGCCACCTCGCCATCCTGCCGCCGGTCTGCGGAGGGTAAAGCAATGCCGGGAAAAATCCAGGTCAGCATCACGAATCAGCCGATCGACATTGCGGCGGCGCATGCTTTCGTCGCCGATCCCGCGCATGGGGCGGTCAACAGTTTTATTGGTGCGGTGCGCCAGACTAATCTGGGCAAGGACGTGGTCGGCGTCAGTTACGATGTTTTCGAGGTGTTGGCTTCAACCGTCCTGCAGCAGCTGTGCGAAAAGGTCGCCGCTCAATATGCCGGGAAAATCAATATCAGCCTGACCCATTTCAAGGGCCGCCTCGATGTCGGCGGCATCAGCGTGGTGATCGCCGTCAGCACGCCGCACCGTGCCGAAAGCTTCGCGGCCTGCCGCACCCTGATCGAGGAGCTGAAGCATCAGGCCCCGATCTGGAAGCAGGAGCATTACACCGACGGTGACAGCGAATGGATGCAGGGCCACGCCCTGTGCCAGCATGAAAAGGAAATGCATCATGAATGTGCGCATTGACGAAGACGGCGTCCGCTTCCGCATCGTTCCGGCCGATCTTTCGCTTTTGCTCGGCGGCAGCGAGCTGAAACAGCGGGTCAGTATCGGCGCGCAGAGCTTTGAATACCGGATTCTTCCCGCCGCCTCCGCTCGGGAGATGGCGCTGGCCATGACCGGGAACGGGTTTACCCTCTCCGTTCCGCATGCGGCGCTTGAACAGCTGGGCGGCCTGGGCAGGTCGAAGAACGGCGTTTCCGTCAAGAGTGGCGATGTAGAAATATCGCTGCAGGTGGACCTGAAGGCTTATAAAGCGGCCTGATTCTTCCAGGCCTCATAGCCGCCCTTCAGGCTGAAGATGTCCTGATACCCGGCATTCAATAATATTTCAGCGGCTTTTTTGCTGCGCCGGCCGTGCTGGCAATAGAGGACGCAGGCCTTGCCGTGTTCCGGCGGCGTGAAGGCATCGGGATTCTTTTGCAGCACGGAAAGCGGCAGGTGCCGCGCGCCGGCGATGTGGCCGGCTTCCCATTCCGGCAGTTCGCGCACGTCGATGAAGGCCGCGTCCTTGATGCTGTTGCAATCAACTTCCACCACTATTGCCGCAAAGCAGACCGGCGAATAGTTCGGCAGGGCGATGTCCGCCGCCGGGCGCGAACAGACGGCGCAATCTTTTCTTTTGGGGATCCTGATGGCCCTGGTTTCCATCGTGCGCGCGTCGATCAGCCAGAGTTTCCCGATGAGCGGAAAGAAAGAAGCATCACCGACGATCAGCTTGACCGCCTCCATGGCCTGTACGGAACCGACGATGCCGGCCAGCGCGCCGATGACGCCGGCTTCCGCGCAGTTCAGGACAACCCCTTCAGGAGGCTGGGGATACAGGCAGCGGTAGCAGGGGCCTTGGCCCGCGCCGAATACCGACACCTGTCCGTCAAACCCCTGGATCGCGCCGTACACCACGGGTTTCCCGGTCTTGACGGCGGCGTCATTTATCAAAAATTTGGCGGCGAAATTGTCCGTGCCGTCGATAATGATGTCGTAGCCCGAAAACAGCCCGAGCACGTTTTTATCCGTCAGCTCTTCAATATAGGCATGCACGGTAATGCCGGGGTTCAGCTGCAAGATATGCTCCCGGGCAGCCGTAGCTTTGGGCGCTCCGGCGTCAGAGGTTTTATACAGGGTCTGCCGCTGCAGGTTGGAAACATCGATGCGGTCAGGGTCGATGATGCCGAGGGTGCCGACCCCGGCCCCGGCCAGGTATTGCAGCGCCGGGCAACCGAGCCCGCCGGCGCCGACCACCAGCACCCGGGCCGCTGCCAGACTGTCCTGACCGGACGCGCCGATTTCAGGCAGGATGGTTTGTCGGCTGTAACGCGTTTTCTGGTCCATGTTTTGCATTTTTTCTATGTTCGAAATAGAGGCAGAGCATCCCGCTGAGGATGGCCGCGAAGAAACACCACACCGAGACAAGGTTGACCTGATAAAAATAATAGGCGGCCGCAAACGCCCAGATGTTGGCGATGCCGATCCACAGGAGTCCCCGCTCCGACGAGCAGAAGAAGGCGGCGCAGGTCGCGATGATGTAGAGCAGGAGCATATGGGGCCCCTGTTCGGCGGGATGCCGGTAGAGGATGCAGCGGTTGCTGATTTCCGCCTCGAAACCGAACCGGACGATGATGCTCAGCGTGTAGGCGGCCACGCCGCCGCCGATTAAAAAAAACACCGCCAGCCAGCGCCTTCTGATGTTATTCGGCTCAATCAGGAAGATGCCGAGAGGAATGGCCAGCGGCAATAAGGTTCCCGCAAAAACGGCATAAGCCTGCGTCAGCCAATAGGGCCCGGCGCCGGTTTTACCCTGCAACAGCGCCAGCCACAGCAGCCCTTCGGTGAATTGCTGGGCGGCGAAAAGCAGCGGCAGCGACGCCAGCAGCCATTCCTGCGGCGTTTTTGTCTTGCGCAGCGTGACGCCGCCGATAACCGTCAGAACCGCGCTGGCGGTAAAACTGGCGACGGGCGAAAAACACATCATTTTTCCTTTCGGTGTAAGTCGTGGCCATTCTACTCGACGTTCAATATAAGTTCATTACAATTCACGGGCACCTATGGCATCCGCGACCATACTCACCTAACGCTTTGATTTTATTTAATAAACTAGAGATAAAAAAAATCTTTGCCATGTCCGTCCCAAGAGGATAACATTCGGATTATTCGGATTTTAAGTTCTGACTTGTTTGCTACCGCTGCGGTTTGCCCCAAGACATTGCTATTTTTCGGATATTAACTTTACACAATGGTTGTGTAAAATTCGTGCACGAAGAGTGCGTTTTCTAAAGGAGGCCAGCATGGCACAAGGTACAGTAAAATGGTTTAACGCTCAAAAGGGCTATGGTTTCATTCAGCCGGATGGCGGCGGAAACGATGTGTTCGTTCACATCAGCGCCGTTGAAGCAGCCGGTCTGCGCGGCCTGAACGAAGGACAAAAGGTCAGCTATGATGTTGTCACTGAAAAAGGCAGAGCTTCTGCCGGCAACCTGAAGGCTGCATAAGGCTTATCGGGAGTTATCCCGAAAAGACAAAGCCCGGCGCTGATAAGGCGCCGGGCTTTCTTATTCTATGACTTTGCCTCTATTGTTCGCGGAACGCCCGCTTGATCTGGTCGGACAGCGGCTTGACGAGGTAAGAGGCGGCGGTGCGTGCCCGGGTCTGGATGAAGACCTCCACCGGCATGCCGGGCACCAGCTTGGTGGCGCCCAGCCGGGCGATCTGGTCCGGTTCGATGGTGGCCTGCACCGTGTAATAGGTCGCGTCTGTGCGCTGGTCCTTGGTAATGTCGGCGGAGATCTCGCTTAAGTGCCCGGCAATTTCCGGCGTCGTTCTCTGGTTGAGGGCGGAGAAGCGGAGCATCACCGGCTGTCCCAGATAGGCCTGGTCGATGTCCTTGGGGTTGAGCTTGGCATCCACCACCAGGCTTTCCTTATCCGGTACGATCAGCATGAGGACTTCTCCGGCGCTGATGACCCCGCCGACCGTGTGTACGGACAGCTGATGGATGATGCCGCCCTGCTGCGCCTTGATCTCGATGCGCCGCATCTGGTCTTCGGCTACCGCTTTGCGCTCGATCAGTTCGCCGAGTTTGCCGTCGATTTCCCGCAGGTCCTTGGTGACTTCACTGCTGAGGTCCCGGTCGATCTGGATGGCCTGCAGCTCGTTTTCCGCGATCTTGCCCTTGGCTTCGGCAATCGAGGTCGCCAGCGTGGCCCGGTCGCTCTCCAGGCGCACGGCATCCCTCTCGAGGGAGGTCAGCCGGGTGAGCTGGACAAGGTGCTGTTCCCACAGGGTGCGCATGTTTTCAAGCTCGCGCTTGACGAATGTTTCCTCTTTGGCCTTGGCTTGTATTTGTTCGCTCATGCCGTTAATTTGTTTTTTCAGCTGCTCGACGCGTTCCGTCAGCTGGGCTTTCTGTCCGAGGCGCGATGACCGCCGCGAGTCGAAAAGCTTCTTTTCGTTGGCGGCGGTGGCGGCGATCTCCGGGTCGGACATCCGCGACAGAATATCCTGAGGGAAGGAAATGGCTTCGGCGCTGTCACGCTCCGCCTTGAGGCGGGCCTGCCGTATGGCGAGTTCGTCCAGGGCGCTGGTGATGACCCCCAGGCTGGCCCGGGTCGCCGTGTCGTCAAGCAGGACCAGCGTATCGCCCGCCTGCACGGTATCGCCGTCGTGAACCTTGATTTCCTTGATGACCCCCCCGGTCGGGTGCTGGATTTTTTTTACGTTGGAACCGACCTCCAGCGTCCCCTGGGCCATGACCGCCCCGTAAATGTCGGTCCCGACCGCCCACACCCCCATGCTGCCGAGCAGCAGGACGGCGACGGCGGTCGCGGCGCGGATCAGGTGGCGGATGGAGCGGCGGTGGCGTGAAAGCTGTCTGTCCATGGGCATCCTTTTTAACTCGAAGAGGTGCGGGGGGTGGTTTGCGGACGCGCGTCAAGGCGCGTGACGGCGCCGGGCGGCGGCGCCGCCGCATCTGCCGAATGGCTGATGGGGCCGAACCCCTGGGGCTTGCCCTGATTCATGAGCAGCGCGAAATCGATCACGGCCAGCAGGTTGGGGCGGTGCGAGGCCACGATCACGATTCCGCCGCGCGCCTTGACGGCCACAATCGCCTGCAGCAGCGCTTCTTCGCCTTCCTGGTCGAGGTTGGCGTTCGGCTCGTCGAGGACGACGAGGAAGGGGTTGCCGTAGAGCGCGCGGGCGAGGGCGATGCGCTGGCGCTGACCACCGGAGAGCACGGCGCCCTGCTCGCCGATCTCGGTCTCATAGCCGGAAGGGAGGTGGAGGATCAGGTCGTGGACGCCGGCGGCGCGCGCCGCCGCGACAATGGCCTCGGCGGGGGCGGCGGGATCGAAGCGGCAGATGTTCTCGGCGACGGTGCCGGAAAAGAGCTCAATATCCTGCGGCAGGTAGCCGATCTGGCGGCCAAGAATTTCCGGCGGCCACTGTTCGAGCTCGGCGCCATCGAGGCGGATTTGCCCGCCGGCGGGAAGCCAGGCGCCGACGAGGGCGCGCAGCAGGGTCGATTTTCCCGAGGCGCTGGGCCCGATGACGCTCATGCTCTGGCCGGCATTCAGCGCAAAGCTGACTTCGCGGACGATGATTTTCTTGTCGCCCGGGGCGGTGACGGCCAGGCCGGCCACATTGATGTTCACATGCGGCGCGGGCAGCTCCATCGGGTTTTCTTTTGCCGGCAGCATGGCCAGGAAACCGTTCAGCCGGGCCCAGGCCTGCCGCGCCCCGATAAACCCTTTCCAGTGCGCGATGGCGCTGTCCACCGGCGCCAGCGCCCGCGCGCCGATCAGGGAGGCGGCGATCATGGTGCCGGGGGTGACCAGCTGGTCGATCACCAGCATCGCGCCGACGGCGAGCACCGCCGACTGGAGCGCAAGGCGGAAAGTCTTGGAAGCGGAGCCGAAGGTGCCGGCGACGTCGCTGGCCTTCTGCTGCGCGTTGATGTATTCACCGCTGGTTTTTTGCCAGCGCGATTCCATCTTGCCGGTCATTTTCATGGCGGCGACGATTTCGGCGTTGCGGTTGGCGGCCTGCGCCTGCTTTTCGCGGGAGGCGCTGAGCTTCGAGGCTTTTGCCATCTGCGCCCGCATCTTGAATTCGGTCATCACCGTCAGGGCGATCAGCACCAGCGCGCCGATGGTGGCCGTCAGCCCCAGCAGCGGGTGAAAGGCGTAAACGATGGTCAGGTACAGCGGAATCCACGGCAGGTCGAACAGCGCCCCGGGGCCGGCGCCCGACATGAACATGCGGAGGGTGTCGAGGTCGCGGATCGGCTGCATGCCTTCGCCCTTGGCTCCGGCCAGCAGGGGCAGGCGGGTGGCGGCGCGGAAGGCGAGGCCGCTCATCTCTTCGTCGAAGACGCTGCCGATCCGCAGCAGAATCCGCCCGCGGATGATGTCGAGAATCGCCTGGGCAATGAAGATGAGCCCGGCCAGGACGCAGATGCCGACCAGGGTCGGGGCGCTGCGGCTGGGCAGCACCAGGTCGTAGATTTCCAGCATGAAAAAAGCGCCGGTCAGCATCAGGATGTTGATGATGCCGCTGCAAAAGCCGACCGCGATCAGGGCGCTGCGGCAGGACTGCATCACTTCGGTCAGCGGGGTTTTGGCGGCGGAGGCTTTCTGCGCTTCCTTGTCTTCGTCCTCATCCGCCGGCGGCGGCTGGTCTCTGAAGAGATACGACTTGATTTGTCCCCACGGGCTTATCAGGAAAAGCGCTAGCCCGGCCTTAAAATGCGCGAGATGAGAACCGACGGATTTTTCCGGCATCAAATACCCCCTGAATAGCTGCATGGCCGATGAAGCTCATGTAGTGATTCATTATAGCGGCTTATCCCTTAATAAACTTATAATCGCCCCTTATTTCCTAAATTATCATGTTATATCAAAGAGATATACCTAAAACGCCATCACCCCGGCAGGAGTTGGCCGGGGTGATGTTCTCGTCGTTGTTAGTCGTCGTCTTCTCGTTATGAAGTCCAAGTGTCTGTCGGTTCAAGCAGGGTCTGAACTGACTTTTCCAAAGTAAGGTCGGCGTCAGTCAGCGGGATATAGTCATGATATGTTGGAGCCGTCAGGCTGCTGATGTCGATGGTAATATTGGCCGTAGCGCCAGCTTCGCCGCCGAACCCGTCAGCATTTCTATAGGTGAAGCTGTCGGTGACAGTATTCGCCACGGCATCCCACTGCAGGCCCACACTTGCAAACCAATCGACGATCTTGGGATCAATCAGGCTGCTGGCGGCCCGGCTTTCAGTCAGGGTCGTGTCGATCATCGTGCTGTAGGTCGAGTCGACAACTTCGGCGCTCTCCAGCTTGGTGGGCATGGTGAGGATCCATTCCGACAGTCTTGCAGCAAAAGCCGAAGTGTCCACGAAGCCATCGCCATACTTATCGACCGTCACACTGATGCCCGATGCCAGCGTGAATGTATTGGTGGCCGCGCGGTCGGTGGTGGTTGTCATCTCGCCTTCCCCGAGCGGGATGTAGATCCCGGTCGAATAAGTGTCCGCAGAAACCAACTCCGCATGCCTGAGGAGGCTGCTATCGTAGCTCTTTTCGTAGGTAGATGCTGTGCCATCAACAAAGACCTGGTCATTGATGGAGGAGATAACAAGCGGGTCGTTGTTGGCATCGAAGTCGTTGCTGTGCAGGGAGAATCTCGTCATCTCTCCCAGAGCCGTGGAGATAAAGTCATTGCTATCGACCTGGACGTTATTGTTAAAGAGGGTGGCCGTGCCGATCGATTCCGCGAAGTTGTTGTCCGCAACGGTGTAGTTGAAGCTGAGCCCGTGCGGG
>JAIOQI010000087.1 GCA_021413445.1 Alphaproteobacteria bacterium
ATGCCGCGTGTCCCGCCCATATTGAACTCGTCTTCCCTGAAATCCGCGTGGCCACCTTTGAGGTTTTTTCGATCCCTGAATCCCGCTTTCTTCATCAGAGTACTGATGAGGCGGTCAAAAACGGCATCGACGACGGCGGGGTGGGACGTCTCATAGCTTTCGCGCCGGACGAGCGTCGCGTGGGGGCTGTATTTTTTGTGGAACGCATCATCTTCGGGGTCGGTCGCGCACCGGAGACCCGTGTTCAGGATCATGGGATTCCACTGGTCGCCGACAAAGATATTGGCGTTCTGCAGGTCGTTGAGGATCGTCCGGGCATAGCTGACGGTCTCCTTCAGCAGGGATTCCGGCGTTGAATCGTCGTTGTCGTCGTATTCATGCATGAGCATCCCCTGATCTCAAGAGCTTCCCTAATTATAGTCAATAAATATGAAAACTTTATTAACCTAGCTCCCGGCCTCCTGTTTCGGCTCCGGACGCCCTGTTTCTTTCGGCAGCGGGATGACCCGCACCATCGTGATCTGGTTTTTCTGTTTTTTCAGGATCTCGAAACGGAAGTTGAAGAAGGTATAGGTTTGCCCGACGGCCGGGATGCGCTGGCTTTCAAACAGCACCAGCCCGGCGACGGTCGAATATTCCTCGTCCGGCAGGCCCCAGTCAAACTCGCGGTTGAGGTCGCGGATGGTCACTTTGCCGTCGATGATATAACTGCCGTCCGGCTGCGGGCGCACGCCGGTGACCGCCACGTCGTGCTCGTCGCTGATCTCGCCGACGATTTCCTCGAGGATGTCCTCCAGCGTCACGACCCCCATCAGGGCGCCGTATTCGTCCACCATGATCGAGAAATGCTCGCGGCGCCTGCGGAAAGCCTGCAGCTGGTCGAATAAAGTCGTCGATTCCGGGATGAACCACGGTTCCATCATCGTATTGCCGATGGCCACTTTGGAAAAATCCCCGTTGCACAGGCGGATTTCATTCAGCAGCAGCTTGGTATTGATGACGCCGACGATATTGTCGGGGCTTTCGCGCCAGACGGGGAGGCGCGTGAAGGTGCTGTGCAGCACTTCGTCAATAATATTGGCGACAGGCAGGTCGGCATTAATCATGCGCACATTCTTGCGGTGCACCATGATCTCCTCGACCTGGACGTCGGCGAGGTCAAGGATCGAGCGCAGCATGGCGCCTTTTTCCTGGTCTTCCTCGATGTCCTGCGTGGCCTTGAAAAGCTGGATGGCGCCGCGCAGCTCCTCTTCATGCTCTCCTGTAGCCACATGGGGCTTGACGCCGAAAAGGAGGAATATCCCCTCGACAACCTTGGTCACGGCATAGGTGATGGGGGAGAAGACGGCGACGGCAACGGCCACGACCGGCGCCAGGCGCAGCGCAAGATTGTCGGGATTGACCAGGGCGTAGGTTTTGGGCAGGACCTCCGCGAAAACCAGTATCAGCGCCGTATCAAAGATCGTGGCATAGGCCACGCCGGCATCGCCGAATATTTCAATGAGCATCATGGTCGCCAGGGCGCCCGACATGATGCTCACCAGGGTATTGCCGAACAGCAGGGCGCCGATCAGGCTGTCCTTTTTCTTCCGCAGCCTGTTGACGAGGCGGGCGCGGGCATTGCCGTCTGTTTCAAGGGCGTGCATGCGGGCGCGGGAAACGGCCGTCAGGGCGGTTTCGGCGCTGGCGAAGAACGCGCCGCAAATCACCAGGAAAAAAAGGCCGACCAATTCAAACCAGAAAGTATTGTTCACGACTGTTTTCATCCTTTACCCGAATTTCTGTTGCAGGAATTCCATTAAGTCCGTTTCATTCACGTGGTGCGCCACAAACGCCTGCCCGATGCCCTTGGCCAAGATCAGCGTGATTTGGCCATCACGGTTTTTCTTGTCGCCCCTCATGCGGTCCAGCATTTGCGAAGCCGTCACCTTAAAAGGCGGCTCCGTCATTAGTCCCGTTTTCAGGAGATGTGCGCGTACGCGCTCGGCGTCTTCCGGTGGACACAGCCCCAATTGATGGGAGAATTCACAGGCCAGCAAAAGCCCGATGCCGACGGCCTCGCCATGCAGGAGGCGTCCGTCGTATCCGCCCAGCGCCTCGAGCGCGTGGCCGAAGCTATGCCCCAGGTTCAGCAGGGCGCGGATGTCTTTCTGCTCGTCCTCGTCTTCCTCAACGATGGCGGCTTTGGTGCGGCAGCTGACATCGATGGCGTATTTCTGCAATTCGGCATTCCCTTCCAGCAGGGCTTTGCCGTTTTGTTCCAGCCAGTCAAAAAACGCGGGGTTATTGATGAGCGCGTATTTCAGGATTTCGGCATAGCCGGCCTTGAGTTCGCGCAGGGGGAGGGTCTTCAGGACATCGGTATCGATCAGCACGATTTTGGGATGATAAAAGGCGCCCACCAGGTTTTTGCCCAGGGCGGTGTTGATCCCCGTCTTGCCGCCGACGGAGCTGTCCACCTGCGACAGGAGCGTGGTGGGTATTTGCACAAAACCGATTCCGCGCATAATCATCGAGGCCGCAAATCCGGCAATATCCCCGATTACGCCGCCGCCCAGGATGACCAGCGTCGATTTCCTGTCTAATTTATAGCTTAAGCATTTTTCGGCAATATACTGCAGCTGCTGAAAATTTTTCGTCGACTCGCCGGGAGGCAGGATAACCGGCGGGCAGGCGTTCAATCCTGATTCTTCGAGGGTCTTCATCAATTTTACCAGGTAGAGTTTCGCCACGGTTTCATCCGTGACAACGCAGATTTTTTTGGAATTCAGAATCGGGGACAGATATGTTCCCGCCTGGGATAAAAGCCCCTGGCCGATGACAATGTCATAGGCGTGGGCGCCTAAGTCGATGTGTGTAACGCTTTTGGGCATGGGTTGAAGAATCTATCCCTTGTTTTGCTGGAACCGATCAAGCTCGCTCTTGATCAGTTGAGCCATATCTTGCGGCGTCCGGTGGTCGGTAACAACAGTTATATCGGCTTCGGCATAAACGGGATAGCGGTCTTCCATAAGCTGGCGCAGGCGTTCTGCCGGGTTGCTGACCTGTAAAAGGGGGCGCCGGTTATTGCGCGATACGCGTTTAACCAAAGTTTCAAGATCTGCTTTTAACCACACTGAAATGGCTTTATTCTTTACGAGATCCCTGATCTCCGGCTGGATAAAGGCGCCGCCGCCGGAAGCCAGGACTTTTGCCTCCCCGGACAAGAGCCGCGCCATGATTTCCCTCTCCCCGCGGCGGAACTCCTTTTCGCCGAATCGTTCAAAAATCTCCGAAACCGAGTAAGTCGCGGCCTTTTCAATCTCGAGATCAGCGTCCACGAAGGGGAGTTTTAAAAGCCGGGCCAATTCCCTGCCTATCCTGCTTTTACCAGAACCCATTAACCCTACCAGGACGATTATTTGGCTTGAAACCGGCATTTTTCCCCGTTTTTGTCAGTTTTTAAGGTCGCAACTTAATCATTAAAAATCAAGCTTCTCAGAAGAATGAGGCCTGTTTTTTGTCTTATGAAAAAATAGTTATTGACAGCGACTCATGCATTATGTAATAACTGTGACAGTGGAAAACGGAGAGGGAGTAAATAAGATGATATCAAAACTGCTCATTTCTCTGGTTTTCTTGGTGCTTATTACGGCTGTTAGCGGGTTTATTGTGCTGGCGGTCTGGGATGTACCGGTACTACAGAAGACGGTTGAGAAACCGATCGATACGTCAAGGTTCCTGGAAAAGAAATCTTGAAAATCGGCTCGTTTCTTCGCTTTCTGGCGTATCCGGTAAAAATCTCTCCGGTGGCGCCGAATCAGAGGTCATGAATTGACTGATTCGGAATCATCGAAGAGGCTGAATACACACTAAAAAATGCTTAAAAAAAGGTTTTTTTGGGCATTTAAAACGGGAGATAAAGACGGTACGAGTGGATATGAGAAAAACAATGAATTTCATGGGTTTGAGGATGATCTTGAACTTTGACCTTAAGACCATGGAATACAAAAAATAGATTTTCACATATTCCCTCTTGCATTTCCTGATTGGATACGGCTTTATGTTACTGTTACGGAGATAACGTACTGAGGTTCTGCTAGATTACCTAGTTCGCTTTTGTATGTTAGGAAATTTAAACAATGGAGAAAAAAATTATGGCACGTCCAGGTCGTCCAAGAATGCCAAAGGCACCGCTTCCCGGTACTGTTGATGCATTCCTCGATATGCTCATCGCTGAACGCGGTGCGGCACTCAATACTCGTCATGCTTATGAGCGTGATCTCGCTGATGTCTGCGCTTTCCTGAAGAAGCAGAGCAAAGACATCAACATTGCAACCACGATTGATCTGCAAGCCTATCTGGGCGAGCTGGCCGGCCGTGAGAATGCAAAAAGCAAAGGCGGCGCCAAAACCGCCGTCCGCACGATTGCACGCCGCATTTCGGCGATGCGTCAATTTTTCGGCTTCCTCGTTTCCGAAGGCAAGCGCTCGGATGATCCGACCGCGACCATCGAAAGCCCGAAGCAAACCCGCACCCTGCCGAAAATCCTGAGCGAAGACGAAGTCTCCGTTCTGATTACCACGGCGCAAAAACAAGGCGGTCCGGAAAGCATTCGTCTCGTAGCCCTGCTTGAAATTCTCTATGCAACGGGTCTGCGCGTTTCCGAACTGGTCGGCCTGCCGCTGACCTCGATCGGCCCGGAAAGCCGTTACCTGACGGTTGAAGGCAAAGGCGGCCGTGAGCGCATGGCTCCGCTGTCTGAACCTGCCCAGAAGGCAATGAAGTCTTACATGGACATCCGTAGCCGTTTCCTGATGGTTGACCGCGTGGATGCACAAAGCAAATGGCTGTTCCCGTCACGTACGTCCGAATCCGGACACCTGACCCGCCAGCGTTTTGCTCAGCTGCTGAAAGAGCTGTCACGCAATGCCGGTATCGATCCGGATCGCGTCAGCCCGCACGTTATGCGTCACGCTTTCGCAACCAACCTTCTGAAACATGGCGCTGATCTGCGCTCCGTTCAGAAAATGCTGGGCCACGCTGACATCGCTACAACCCAAATCTACACGCAGGTTGTTGCCGATCAGGCGAAAGCTGCCGTCGAAACCAAGCATCCGCTGGCTAAAGCGATCAACGGTTAATTCGACACACTAAAACGATCCTGGAATAAAGGGAGCTTTTGCAAAAAAGCTCCCTTTTTCTTTGCGGGATTTGGGGGTACTATCCCCTTGCAATCGCCCCTGTTTTGCAGGGTGACATGATGAAGGAATGGACAATGGTCTATCATTTAGAATTTGAAAAACAGATTGTCGAGCTGGAAGCCAAGGTCATGGAAATCCAGTCCATGGAGAAGGGCGGCGTCAACCTGAAGGACGAGCTCGCCCGGATCCGGGAAAAAGCTGACCGGATTTTGGTGCAGACCTATTCGAAGCTGACGCCGGAGCAAAAAGTGCAGGTGGCGCGGCATCCTGACCGGCCGCATTTTGTCGATTATATGAAGAGATTGATACAGGATTTTACGCCCTTGGCCGGTGACCGCTTTTTTGGAGAGGATGCTGCCATCAGCGGCGGGTTGGGGCGCTTCCGGGGGCAGTCCTGCGTGATTATCGGCCAGGAAAAGGGGCATGATACGACCTCCCGGATCATGCACAATTTTGGCATGGCGAAGCCTGAGGGCTACCGCAAGGCGCAACGGCTGATGGCTTTGGCGCATCAGTTTAAATTGCCGATTATCACACTGGTGGACACGGCCGGCGCCTACCCGGGCGTTGAAGCGGAAGAGCGCGGCCAGTCTGAGGCTATCGCCAAGTCGATTGAATCCTGCCTGCGGGCGGAAACCCCGCTGGTTTCGGTCGTGATCGGCGAGGGCGGCTCCGGCGGGGCGATTGCCATTGCCGCCGCCGACCGCGTGTTCATGCTGGAGCATGCCATCTACAGCGTCATTTCCCCGGAAGGCTGTGCGTCGATTTTATGGCGCAGCTCTGAATTCGCCAAAGATGCCGCCCGCGCCCTGAAGCTCACGGCGCAGGATTTAAAGCAACTCGGCATTATTGACGCGATCATCGAAGAACCGATGGGCGGCGCCCACCGCGAGCCGGAACGCACTATTGACGTTGTCGGCGATTACATCGAAAAAGCCATCAATGAACTGGGCACTCTTGACGGGCCTACGCTCAAGATCCGCCGCCGCCAGAAGTTCCTGGAAATGGGGCATACGGTTTAGGGTTGCAGCTCCCTTATTTGAATGGCCTTGATTTTTCTTTGCACCTGAGAGACCTGGACGTTCACCAGCGCCGCCGAGCGGTAATACTCCATCATGAAAACGCGCAGGGCGGCAGTGAAGGAAGCGCCGGGCTCCTTCAGGTCATGGACAGCGCCGCATAAATCATGAATGGAGCATTCCTCGAGCGCTGCAATTTCGTTCAAAGCGTTCCACATTGCGGGTTCAAGGCGGATGCTGGTGCGGCGGGCATGTATGCGGACATTTTTGCTTTGCAGCGCGTTAGGGGTGTATTCATGCGGTTCTTTGCTATTTGCGGTTGTTATCGTAGGTAGGGAAGAGCCTTCATCCATGATCTATTCTCCGGGTAATTCAGAATTAATGTTCATCAGGACCGAATAGATTCACTGTAAGCGGGAATACTGTTACATACAACTATAAATTGAATATTTAAATTACAAACAACATAAGGATGTATTCTGGCTTAATTTATGAAAATAAATTTCTTCCAAATCCTTGTTTTATCGCCCACCGGGAGTCATAATTTTAAGATGTGGTACACAAAATTCAGATCGTATTGGGATACCGTCCAGAACCAGTCAGAAACCGCGCTGACCCTCACGCGTGACTGCGATATTTCCGGCTGTCCGCATCGCGGCGACTATAAGGCGCCTAAATCCCGTTATGACTTGAAAGAGTATTACTGGTTCTGCCTGGATCATGTGAAGGAATACAACCAGAACTGGGATTTTTTCAAAGGCATGACGCGTGCCGAAATCGAGCATAACATGAGCAAGACCGCAGTGGGGGACCGCCCGACCTGGCGCTCGACCAAGGCCGGTTTCAACGAGGAAAAGATCAAGCGGGCGGTTTATGAGCGTTTTGCCGAGGGTGAAAGTGTTTTTCACGGTTTCACCATGGGCGCAGAAGAGGAGAGCGCCCGCGTCAACCTGCAATCGATCCCCCATCCGGCGGCAGAGGCCCTGGCGGTGATGGATCTTGCGCCGCCGGTCGTGTGGGACGAGGTCAAGGCGCGTTACAAGGCGCTGGCCAAGAAATACCATCCCGATGTCAACCGCCCCAACAAGGCCGCCGAAGAGCAGCTCAAGAAAATCAACCTGGCTTATTCCATTCTCAAGCTTTCCTATCAAAACTATACAAAACTGGATGAAAGGTAATATCGATGACCTCCAATAGCCCCCTGAAGCGCCTGCCGGACATCATGGTTTCCGTGCGGCAGCTGTTCGGTATCGATTCGGATATACAGGTGCCCGCTTTTTCGCAAAAGCAGGACAATGTGCCGGACGTCGATGACGTCTATCGCTTCGACAAGAACACCACGCTCGCCATCCTCGCCGGTTTTGCGCACAACAAGCGCGTCATGGTGCAGGGCTATCACGGCACCGGAAAATCGACGCATATCGAGCAGGTGGCGGCGCGCCTCAACTGGCCCTGCATCCGCATCAACCTTGACAGCCACATCAGCCGCATCGACCTGATCGGCAAGGACGCCATCGTGCTCAAGGACGGCAAGCAGGTCACGGAATTCAAGGAAGGGCTGCTGCCCTGGGCGCTGAAAAATCCGGTGGCGCTGGTGTTCGACGAATACGACGCCGGGCGCCCCGATGTCATGTTCGTCATCCAGCGCGTGCTGGAAACCGAAGGCAAACTCACGTTATTGGACCAGGGCGAAGTGATCCGCCCGCACCCGGCGTTCCGCATTTTCGCCACGGCCAACACCATCGGCCTCGGCGATACGACCGGGCTTTATCACGGCACGCAGCAGATCAATCAGGGGCAGATGGACCGCTGGAACATCGTCGCCAGCCTCAACTACCTGCCGGAAGCGGAAGAAATCAACATCATCCTCGCCCGCGTCCCGTTCTATAAAACCGACGAGGGGCAAAAGACCGTAAGCGCGATGGTGCGCATGGCCAACCTGACGCGCAAGGGCTTCATTGCCGGGGACCTCTCCACCGTCATGTCGCCGCGCACCGTCATTCACTGGGCGGAGAACGCCCAGATCTTCAATGACATCGACTTCGCCTTTGCGCTGACTTTCCTCAACAAGTGCGACGACCTCGAGAAGGCGATCGTCTCCGAATACTATCAGCGCTGTTTTGACCGGGCGCTGGTGAAGACGAACCCTGAAAAATGACCGACAGCCATGACCCCGTCGAGAACTTCAAGCAGGCGACGCAATCGACCGCGCGCGTGCTTTCGGGGTGCGACGACGTCGAGGTCGTTTTCGGCGGGCATCTCGCGGAACTGAGCGGCAGGACCATCCATCTTCCATCGCTGCCCAAGCAGATGGAAGAGCACCTGACGCAATATATCCGGGGGCTGGCCGACGCCTTCGCGCTCCGGCTGCAATATCATGACCCCGCCCTGTATCAACGCCTGATGCCCGCCGACCCGAAGGCGCGGGCGGTCTATCAGGCGCTCGAGGATGCGCGGGTGGAAGCGGTGGGGACGGAAAACTATCCCGGAGCCGCCAGCAACATCGAAGCGGCGCTGCGCCAGGAGGCCCGGCGGCAAAAGCTGGACCTGGTGACGGACAGGGACGATGCGCCTTTAAGCGAGGCGCTGCGGTTCCTCTCCCGCGAAGCCTTTACCGGCCGCGCTACGCCTGCGGAAGCGCAGAAGCTGGCCCGGATCTGGAAGCCCTGGCTCAAGGAACATCTGGGCGACGAGGGCTTGGCGCGGCTGAAGGGCGCACTGCATGACCAGGCGGCCTTTGCCCGGCTGGCCCACCAGCTTATCGACAGGATGGAGATGATGAGCACGCCGGCCGAGCCGCCGCCGTCGGACTCTGCGGACAATGAGGATCATAAGAAAGAGCAGGGCAGTGAAAAGAACCCTGACGACAGCTCTTCTTCGGAAAGCGCCTCCCCCCTCGGCATGAGCGAAGATGACGCGGGCGATACCGAGGGGCAGGAGGCCGACATCTCCGGCGGATTTGACCTGGAAGAACAGGGCGAGTCCCAGGAGGGCAAAGACAAGGAAGCCCCGCGCCGCAACGCGCCGGTCAGTGCCGCCAGCCTGCTGCAGGGGGATTACAGGGTTTATACCGCCAAGTTTGATGAAACGGTCAGCGCCAAGGACCTGTGCGATGCCGAGGAGCTGCAAAAACTCCGCAAGCTGCTGGACAAGCAACTGGTCCATCTGCAGGGCGTGATTACGCGCCTTGCCAACCGCCTGCAAAGAAAACTGATGGCGCAGCAGACGCGGTCGTGGAGTTTTGACCTGGAGGAGGGGATCCTCGACAGCTCCCGCCTCAGCCGCATCATTGCCAATCCCTATCATCCCGTCACCTACAAGCAGGAGCGCAGCGCGGAGTTCCGCGATACCGTCGTCACGCTGCTGATCGACAATTCCGGCTCGATGCGCGGCCGCCCGATCACCATTGCGGCGATGAGCACCGACATCCTCGCCCGCACGCTGGAGCGCTGCGGGGTGCGGGTGGAAATCCTCGGCTTCACCACCCGCGCCTGGAAAGGCGGCGCGGCGCGCGAGCAGTGGCTTTCCGACGGCAAGCCGCCGAATCCCGGGCGTCTCAACGATCTCCGCCACATCATTTACAAGGATGCCGAGAGCCCCTGGCGGCATATGCGCGCCAATCTGGGGCTGATGCTGCGCGAGGGGCTGCTGAAGGAGAACATCGACGGCGAGGCCCTGCTGTGGGCCTATAACCGCCTGATGGCGCGCCCGGAGCAGCGCAAGATATTGATGGTTATTTCGGATGGCGCCCCCGTTGATGACTCAACCCTGTCGGCCAATCAGGGCAATTATCTGGAGGAGCATCTGCGCCGCGTCATCGACTGGATTGAAACGAAGACTGAAGTCCAGCTGATCGCCATCGGCATCGGCCACGACGTCACCCGTTATTACCGCCGCGCCGTCACGCTGGTCGATGTGGACGAATTGGGCGGCGTCATCACCGAAAAACTGGCGGAATTGTTCGAGGAAAAACCGCCCGGCCCGGTCAGGAAAAAAGGCCGTTGATATAAAACTTCCCTGACTTCTGCATCAATTGGTTGACGAGTTGTTTCAGGCGTTTGAAGGTCTTGATTTTTTCACCCTTGAGCACGCTTTGCGCCAGCGCCGACTTCAGCCCTGCGGAGGATTGACGCGGGTCGAAAGGCAGCTCTGCCGATAACCTGAGGAAGTGCTGCACGCCTTGGGCGAGGGCATAGTTTCTCGCCAGCGTCCGGCCGATGCCCTTTGCCAGGATTTTCTTTTTCACCAGGTTCTCCAGGCACGCCACCACATCCGCATGCGGCAGCGACTTGTAACGGTGCGCGTGCAGCAGGGTCAGGTAGTGCGCGATGAACAGGATGTCCATCATGCCGCCGCGCCGGTATTTCATGTTCCAGCGGTCTTTGGCGCCGAATTGTTTATCGACCTTCCGGCGCATCTCCATGACATCCTGCCGCAGTTTTTTGGGGTCGCGTTTTTGCGCGATGATGCTTTTTATTGTGTGCTCGAGTTTTTTCTTCAGGGCTTTGTCGGGTGACAGCACGCGGCTGCTGATGAGGCTCATGTGCTCCCAGGCCCAGGCCTTCTTTTGCTGGTATTCGGCAAAGCCCTCGAAACTGACCGCCAGCGGGCCGTCATGGCCGGCGGGGCGGAGGCGGGTGTCCACCTCGTATAAAATCCCCTCGGCGGTCGGCGCGGTCAGGGCGGTCAGGATGCGCTGCATCAGGCGGATGTAATAGACATTGGGGGAAAGCGGCTTGGCGCCGCTGCTCAGTTTTTCTTTCGGGCTGACGTCATATACGGCGACAATGTCCAGGTCGGAATTGACGGCGAGGCTCTGCGCCGCGAAGCTGCCCATGGCGATCAGCGCCAGCGCGCCGGTCTTGAATTTTCCGTGGGTCTTTTCAAATTCTTTTTCAATATGCGGCAGGAGGCAGTGCAGGCAGGCTTCGGCGATGTCGGAGAGGTAGCGGCTGACGCGGCGGAGCGGCGTCAGGGCTTTCAGGATATGGATGCCGGCATGAAAGCGCTTGTCGCGGGCGAAGCGGCGGGTGATGTCGAGGGTGTCCTGGTAATCCCGCGCCGTCGCCAGCAGGCGGCTGAGTTCCTGGCTGAGGAATTCAATGTCGGGCAGCCGCCCGAAATAGTCTTTGGAGAGGACGCCCTCCAGCACTTCGGGATGGGTGCCGAGATGTTCCGCCATCGCCGGCGCGGTGCCCATGATCTCCGCGACAAGCGCCATCTGCTGCGGGTTGTGCGCGAACATCGAGAAAATCGGCACGCCGGAGGGCAGGCGGCTTAAAAACTGGTCGAAACGGATAAAGGCGTCGTCGGGATGCGGGGTGGCGCTCAGGGTCCGGAGCAGGTGGGGGATCATCTCGGTCAGGATCTGCCGCGCCCGTTCGCTGCGCACGGCGCGGTAACGCCCGTGATGCCAGCCGCGGATGGCGGGGGAGATTTTCTCCGGCTGCCGGAAGCCCATTTTACGGAGTGTCCCGAGGGTTTCTGGGTCATCCTCGACGCCGGTAAAGACAAGGTTGCCGGTTTTCGCCAGGCTGGGACTTTCGGTGAAAAGACCGGCGTAGAGGGCCTTGACGGCGGAGGTTTTTTGCCCGAGGTCATGCAGGAATTTTTTTGCCGAGGCATAGCTCATGAAATGCGAAAAGCGCTCAAGGTCGGCGGGCCTGGCGGGAAGGCTGTGCGTCTGCAGGTCTTCCTGCATTTGCAGACGGTGTTCGGTATGGCGCAGGAACAGGTAGGCGTCTGTCAATGTATCCCGTGTCTTGGGCGGAATATGGCCGGTTTCGGCCAGGATACGCAGGGCGGAAAGGGTGTCCGGCACGCGCAGCTGCGGCTCGCGTCCGCCGTATATCAGCTGCTGGGTCTGGACGAAAAATTCTATCTCGCGGATGCCGCCGTGGCCGAGCTTGACGTTGAAGGCATCGCCGGATTTTTTTTGCCGGGCGTTGATCTGCCGCTTGATGGAATGGATGTCCTGAATGGCGGCGAAATCCAGGTTCTTGCGCCAGATCCAGGCCTGCATGATCGCCATGAAATCCCGGCCGACCGAGACGTCTCCGGCGACCGGGCGCGCCTTTATCATGGCGGCGCGCTCCCAGTTCTGGCCGAGGGTGCTGTAATAGGTTTCCGCCGCCGCCATCGAGACGGCCAGCGGCATGGCGCCGGGGTCCGGCCTGAGCCTAAGGTCGGTGCGGAACACATAGCCGTCTTTGGTCGTCTGATCGAGCAGCCGCGCCAGGTCGCGGGTCAGGCGAATGAAGAAGTTCTGGCTTTCTTCTTTGTTGATGAGGGGTGATTTTTGCGCATCGAAAACCACCATCAGGTCGATGTCGCTGGAGTAGTTCAGCTCATGCGCCCCCCATTTGCCGAGGGCGATGACGCAGACGCCGCAAGCTTCGGTGCCGGACGGGCGGATTTTCTTCTCCCGCTGCGCCTGCTGCAAAAGATGACGAAGTCCCTGCTGCACGCAGAAATCGGCGAAGGCGGAAAGATGGGCCATGACGGTGACGTCATCCCATTCTTTTTTCAGGTCGGCGATGGCGGTCAGCGTGGCGACCTGCCGTTTCGCCTGCCGCAGGATCGCCATGACATCATCGGTTTTGGTTGTCTGGTGAAGGGATTTTTCGGCCTGTTTCAGAATATCGTCAAAGGTGGTTTCTTTTCGCCAGTGCGGGAGATTGGCGGACAGATAGGGGCTATGCCCCCGAATCAGCGCCTGCCAGTCTGCGGGTAACTTTTGCCGATGCTTCGGAAAATGGGTGCTCAAAGGGATTACTCTTTCCAGGGAAATATAGCTATAATACACCTCTGTTTATGTTGCTGGTCAAGGTCAATAAAAGACATCGTGAAAAAACATATACACCATTTTAGCCGTGGCATGGTCATTGGCTTCGAGTTTCTGGGTGTGCTCGCTGTCATTATTTTCGCAGCCTGGCTGCTGCTGATCATTCGCCTGTCCCAGGGGCCGATGAATGTGGACTTCCTGACCCGGGCGATCGAAAAGGGGCTGAACAGCCAGCAAACGGGTTTCGAGTTCAACGTGGGGTCCACGCTGCTGACCTGGGGCGGATCGACCCAGCCGTTTGAATTCGAAATGGACCATGTCCGGATCAATCGCACTGACAAGACGCCGGTGCTGTCCGTCAGGAAAATCGGCATCCAGCTTTCCAAACGGCACCTGGTTTTTGGCGTATTTGTGCCGCGAGTCATTAAAATCTACGGCCCTGCCTTGCGCGTCATACACAGCGAGGATGGCCGCTTCCTTCTGAATATGAGGGATCAGGACCTAGCTGCGGAGCCCGGGGCCGAAACCGAAAGCGATACCATGAGCCAGGCCGAATTTATGCGGAGCCTGATCTCCCTGCTGAAGGACGGGGGAACGCCCAGCATTCTGGCGGGTCTTCAGCAGATTTCAATTGCGAATGCCGCAGTCCTATACGATGACAAAATCCTGAATGTCAGTTGGAGATCAAGAGACTCCAATGTGATGTTTACCCGCGGAAGAGGCGGGCTGCTGGTCGATTCCAACGCGAACATAGAGATGGATAAGGAGCATACGGCCGCTGTGCGGGGCAGTTTCTATTACAACTGGAAAACGCTTCAGCCTAATGGGGTCATTTATCTGGCGGGTTTCAATCCGGCGCTGTTCGCACAGCAAAGCGAGCAGTTTAAGGGTTTTTCCGGCGTGGACCTCCCGCTCAAGGGCAGTGTTTCCTTTGCCATGGATCAGGATTTTAAATTGGGTTACGGGCGCTTCGTGCTGGGCGCCGATTCCGGCAAGTTTAACGCTCTTGAGCTTTATGCGAGCCCTCTGTCCGTTAAAAGCTTTTATACGCAGGGCTGGTTCAATGCCGCGACCCGGGAGGCTGCGATTGAACAGCTGCATGTTGATCTGGATGGCCCGAAACTGGACGTCAGGGCCGAAGTGCGAAAGCAGGCTGAGGCTGACAGTCATATTATTCAGGTCAAGGCATTGCTGCAAAACATGCAGCTGGATCATCTGAAAGAGTACTGGCCGGAAAAGCTGACCCCTGATCCCAGAAGATGGGTCACCGGGCATCTCTCTGCCGGCATCGCCACCAAGGCGACCTTAAGCCTGTCCATGCTGGCGCCGCAGGGAGATTTTAACAGCCTGAAGCTGCAGAAGGTGGGCGGACAGATCGATTTTAACGGCATCAAGGTCGATTATTTTGCGCCATTGATGCCGGTGACCAAAGTGAGCGGCAGGGCCACCTACGACCAAAAATCTTTTAATATCGACGTGAACGGCGGCGTATTGGGCGGTATGCAGGTGACAAAATCGAAAGTCAGCATTACCGGTCTGGATACCCAGGATGAGAAGACGCACTCCAAAATAGAGATCGACGCGGCCCTCAACGGCCCGCTGCGCACCGCGCTGAAAGTGCTGGACGGCGAGCCGCTGCAATATCCGCAGAAACTGGGGATTCGCGCGGCGGAGGTGGTGGGCCGTTCGGATGTAAGCGTCAACTTCAAGTTTCCTCTTTACGAGAAATTGGCCCTTACGGACGTAAAAGTGGCGGCGCAGGCGAAGCTGAACGAGGTCACGCTCAAGGGCATCGCTGCCGGCCTTGATCTCACCGGCGGGCCGATGGATGTGGCGCTGAATGCCGGCGCCCTGACGGTCAAGGGCTCCGGCAAGCTGGACGGAATGCCTGTTGAATTCAACTGGCTGAAGGATTTTTCGGCAGGAGCCGAAATCACCAGCAAGGTCGAGGCCAAGCTGCCCCTGGATGTGCCGGCGCTGGCGAAGTTCGGCGTTCCCGGCGATCTCAAGGCGGCGGGGACGCTTCCCGCCAATGTCACCTATATGGTGGCCAAGGACAATACGGCGACACTGCTTCTGAAGGGGGACATTACGCCGACGGCCTTCACCATTCCGGTGGCCAATTTCGAGAAAAAGGAAGGCAGCCCGGGCGCCCTTGACCTGTTTCTGCACTTCAACAAAGGCGGCATACTTTCCGAGATTTCCGGCCTGAGTTTGGAGACGGAGGGGGCACTCCTGAAGGGGGATATTGAGCTGGGGTCTGACGGAAAATCCCTGAAAAGCGTGAATTTCAGCCAGGTCAGGCTGGGCGATACGGATATTGCGCTTGAGGCCGACAATCGCGGCGCGGGCGGTTATGTCGTCAAAATCACCGGCAGGCAGTTTGATGCCTCGTCGATGCTGGCTGATAATGACAAGCCCAACAGCGATGAAGATGCGGCAAAGCCCGTCCTACCGCTGACGGTCTCGATGGCGGTCGATCAGCTTGTGACCGGAAAAGAGAAATACATCGAGCAGGTCAAGATGTTCCTGCGCCGGAATGGCTGGAGCCGTATCGAACAGTTGGAAATAGACGGGACTTCGGGGGGCAAGCCGCTTTATCTGCGTTATATGCCGGCGCCGAAGGGGCATACATTGAGGTTTGAAGCCGACAATGCCGGCGCCGCGCTGAGCGCTCTTGGAATTTCGAATGACATGCGCGGCGGAAAGCTTGTCGTCAGCGGCCAGCCAACCCAGAAAAACGGAGGTGTGCGGGATCTGGCCGGCGCGGTGACGGTGACGGATTTTTCCCTTGTCAATGTGCCGGTGCTGGGCAGGCTTTTAAATGCCATGTCCCTGAGCGGCATCGTGGAGCTCCTGAATGGCAAGGGTATCGCCTTCAAAAAAATGCGCGCCCAGTTTCAGTGGATCGACAAGGGGCAGCCGGAAAGCGCCAAAAATACCCGTATCATCAGGCTCAAGAACGGGGAAACCTCCGGCGCTTCCCTGGGGCTGACGTTTGAGGGAAATATCGACAACTGGACAAACACGCTGGACATGGATGGAACGATCATTCCCGTGTCTGACCTGAACAAGATCGTGAACGTTATCCCGCTGGTCGGCAACATCCTGACGGGAGGGGGGAAGGGTATTTTTGCCGCGACTTATACCGTCAAAGGCCCCAAGGACCAGCCGACCGTCACGGTCAACCCGCTCGCGGTTCTGGCGCCGGGAATTTTCAGGAAATTATTCTTTGAAAAATAGTCAGTCGGGCACAATGACCAGGACGTGCTTCTTCTTCCCGGCGGATAATTTAATAGTTTTATCGGCGGACAGGTAGGCAGGCGTGACCAGCAGTTGCTCGTCGGCGACTTTTTCATCGTTGATGCGCGCCCCGCCGCCGGCGATCAGCCGCCGCGCTTCCCCGCCGGATGCCGCCAGACCGGCGTCTTTGAACAGCATGAATGCCGGTATCCCGTCCGCCAGCTTGGCGCGGGGGAGGGTGATGGTGGGCAGCCCTTCGGCTGCCGCGCCTTCCTCAAAAGTCTTGCGCGCGGTTTCTGCGGCTTCCTTTGCCTTGGCTTCGCCATGGCATAGTTTTGTCACCTCAAACGCCAGCGTTTTCTTGGCATCGTTGATCTCAGAGCCCTTCAGGGCTTCCAGCCGCTTTACGTCGTCCATCGGCAAGACCGTCAGCAGGCGCAGCAGCTTGCCGACATCCTTGTCGTCGGTATTGCGCAGGTATTGGTAAAAATCGTAGGGGGAGAGCATGTCCTCGTTCAGCCAGATGGCGCCGGAAGCGGATTTCCCCATCTTTGAGCCGTCCGATTTGGTGAGCAGCGGGCAGGTGAACCCGAAAGACTCTTTTTGCAGGACGCGCCGGTTAAGCTCGACGCCGTTGAGGATGTTCCCCCACTGGTCTGAAGCGCCCAGCTGCAATATGCAGTTATGGCGCTTGCTGAGCTCGTAATAATCATAGGCCTGCATAATCATGTAATTGAATTCGAGGAAGGTGAGCGGCTGTTCGCGCTCCAGCCGCAGCTTGACGCTGTCGAAGGTCAGCATGCGGTTGATGGTGAAATGGCGGCCGAACTCGCGCAGGAAATCAATGTATTTCAGGTCGCGGAGCCAGGCGTCGTTGTTGACGAGGATAGCGTCCGTCTTGCCGGCGCCAAAAGAAAGATATTTGGCGAAAATCTTTTGTATGCCCGCGATGTTGGCGTTGATCGCGTCGTCCGTCAGGAGTTTCCGGGATTCGTCCTTGCCGGAGGGGTCGCCGACCTTGGTCGTGCCGCCGCCCATCAGCACAATCGGCTTGTGCCCCGTCTTTTGCAGCCAGTAGAGCATCATCACGGGCAGGAGGCTGCCGATATGGAGGCTGGGCGCCGTGGCGTCAAAACCGATGTAGGCGGTGACAACGCCTTCGCTCAGCTTTTTATCCAGCCCCTCCAGGTCGGTGCACTGGTGCAAAAACCCGCGTTCCTGCATGATTTTTAGAAATTCCGAGCGTAAGGTCGTCACGATTTGCCTCATTCGTTTAATTCGATTACTATATATCGGACAGAGGTAAAAGCCAATGAAGATATACAGGGTTATCGGCCTGATGAGCGGCACGTCGCTGGACGGCATCGACGCGGCGTTGCTGCAAACGGACGGCGAGGGTCATATCGTGCGCGAGGCTTTCCTGACCGTGCCTTATGACGAAGGGCTGCGGGCGGAGATTCGCGGCTGTTTCGGGAAGACGGCGGAGCAGGCGCGGGAAGTGGAGCTCGCCCTGACGGTGGCCCACGCCGAGGCCGTGCGTCAGCTGCTTGAAACAACGCAGGCCGGGGAGGTGGACCTGATCGGCTTTCACGGACAGACCATCTCTCATGCGCCTGCGCTCGGGCATACTTGCCAGATCGGCGACGGCGCCTTGCTGGCAGCCATGACCGGTATCAAGGTGGTGAATGATTTCCGCACCGCGGACGTCAGGGCGGGCGGGCAGGGGGCGCCGTTGGTGCCTGTCTATCATCAGGCGCTTGGTAGCAAGCTGGATAAGCCGGTCGTGTTTTTGAATATCGGAGGGGTGGCGAATGTCACCTATGTGGGAAGAAACGGCGAACTGATCGCCTTTGACACCGGCCCCGGCAACGCCCTGATCGACGACTGGATGCTTAAAAAAATCGGCCATAAATTTGACGCCGGGGGAAAAATCTCCCTCTCCGGCAGGGTCGATGAAGCGGTTTTAGGGCAGCTTCTGGGGCATCCGTTCTTCGCATCGCCCGTGCCAAAATCGCTGGACCGCAACGACTTTGTGTCGCAGGCATGGGAGCATTTATCCGTTGCCGACGGCGCAGCGACGCTGGCGGCTTTTACGGTGCAGTCGATTGTAAAGGCCGCCCAGCACTTCCCGGAGCCGCCGAAACAGTGGGTCGTGGCCGGCGGCGGGCGGCATAACCAATTTCTGATGCGGCAGTTGCAGCAGCACACCCATGTTCCGGTCTTGTCCATCGATGCCTTGGGGCTGGACGGCGATGCGATTGAAGCGGAAGCCTTTGCGTATCTGGCGGTGCGGAGCATCAAGGGGCTGCCGATCAGTTTCCCCTCAACGACGGGAGTCCCGCAACCGATGACCGGCGGGAGGCTGTATCCGTGACGGCCATTCTCGAGGCCACCCCTGAAAACATCCAGAAGGCCGCCGACCGCCTGAAGTCTGGGGGGCTGGTGGCCCTGCCGACGGAAACCGTCTATGGGCTCGGCGCTGACGCCACCAATGACCGCGCCGTTGCCAGTATATTCGCCGCCAAAGGCCGGCCGTCCTTCAATCCCGTCATTGTGCATTTCAAAAATAAAAATGATGCGGCGCAGGCGGTGGAGTTTAACGGGCAGGCCGAGCTGCTGGCCTCGCTGTTCTGGCCGGGGCCGCTGACCCTGATTTTGCCGCGCAGGAAAGACGCCAACATTTCCCTGCTGTGCAGCGCCGGGTTGCCGACGCTCGCCGTCCGCTGTCCGGCGCATCCGGTGGCGCAGCAGCTGATTGCGGCTTTGGGCCGTCCGATTGCGGCGCCAAGCGCCAACAAATCAGGCAGCCTGAGCCCGACCACGCCGCAGCATGTCCTGCAAAGCCTGGGGGAGAACGCCGGGTTGATTTTGGCCGGAGGCAAGGCCGCGGTCGGGCTGGAATCGACCGTGCTGGACATGACGGGGGAAATTCCGGTGCTGTTGCGTCCCGGTGCGGTGACGGTCGAGGACTTGCAGCAGCATATCGGCAAGGTTGCTGTGGAGCTGGAGGCCGTGGCGGACAATCCGAAATCGCCCGGGCAGTTGCTGAAGCACTATGCGCCGAAAACGCCCCTGCGCCTGCGGGCGGTGGATATAAAGCCCGGCGAAGCTTTGCTGGCCTTTGGCCCGGCCCGTTTCATGGGGGTTCAGGGCGGCGGTGCGGCGAAGGACCTGCCGCGTTCTGCGCACCTGAATTTAAGCGAGCAGGGCGACCTCAACGAAGCCGCCGCGAATCTGTTCGCCATGCTGCACCAGTTGGATAGCGGCGGTTTCAAGGCCATCGCCGTGATGGATATTCCCGAGATGGGCCTGGGCATGGCGATCAACGACCGTCTGCGGCGGGCTGCTGTGGCGCAGAATCAGTGAGCTTTTGCAGGAATAAACCACGCGAAAATATCCGGTATTACGGCCATGGTTATCCACAATTCGCTGAAAAACGATAAAAACAGGCCAAAAATGAGGGTTTTTGCAAAATTTCTGTTGGCGTTACGCCGTGAATCTGTCATGAATCAATTATAAGGTAGTTGGGGATGTGATTCTCGGAAGGGCTGATTTTAAAGGCCTAAGTCACACTTCTGGCTGCCCTATGTTTCAACCCCAACTTAACAAGTGAGTTTAAAAATGGCTAAAACAGCAACAGTACTCAAAGCACCAATCTCTAAAACAGCTAAAGCCCCCGCCGCTCCGACCGTTACCCTGAAGAACATCGGCACGGATCTGGCTGAACTGCATGAAATGACCAAGAAGCAAATGAACACCATCCTCGATGATCTGGTGGCTTCTCTCGTCAAGAACCTGAAAAAAGGCAACCGTATCCGTATGGCTGGCCTGGGTATCCTGCAAGTGCGCAAACGCGCTGCTCGCATGGGCCGTAACCCTGCAACTGGCGAAACCATCAAAATCCCAGCCAAGAAGAAAATCGCTTTCCGCGCTGCTAAAGAACTGAAAGAAGCAGTCGGTAAATAATTCCGGCCTCATCTGAGGCTTGAAATGAAAAAAACCCGTCACAGCAATGTGGCGGGTTTTTTTGTGCGTGGAATAAGCCTTATTTATAAAGCACTTTCAGCACTTCGTAGTTTTTGACGCCTTTCGGGGTGTTGACCTCGACCGTGTCGCCGACCGTTTTTCCGATCAGGGCGCGGGAAAGCGGCGCGGTCAGGGAGAGCCTTCCTTCCTCAAAGTTCGCCTCGTATTCGCCGACGATCTGGTAGGTGTGCTCTTCATTGGTGGCGTCATCGACGACCTCCACCGTGGCGCCGAACTTGATGCTATTGCCGGTCATCTTCGCAGGATCGATGACATCGATGCGGGAAAGCCTGTCCTCCAGCTCAAGGATGCGGCCTTCAATAAAGCTCTGGCGCTCACGGGCGGCGTGGTACTCCGCGTTTTCCTTCAAATCCCCGTGTTCGCGCGCATCGGAGAGCGCCTGGATGACAGCGGGGCGGTCGATGTTTTTCAGTGTTTTCACCTCTTCCTGGAGTTGGTTGAATCCGGTCAGGGTTATTGGTATTTTTGTAATCATTGTATAGAACCTTCGTCTTTTGCATCGATGGAAAACGGGGAGCTTTTGTCATAGCTGACGCGGGCCATCCACCTGTGCTCAGTGTGATTGCCGCATAATCAAGGTATTTTATTCTCTAGGGCATCCCGATGCAAGTTAAAGCTGGAACGCTGTTAATCATAATATCGGCCCTGTGTTTCCGGGGCTAAAAGTTGAGGGCACCCATGAGGTCGGTGTAGTCGTCTGTCCAGGGCGTGGCATCCTGCGGCGGGACGTTTTCCAGCCATTTTGTTTTAGACAGGGGCGACAGATCGACGCCCGGACGGCTGAGGGCCACCCATTTGCTGGCGGCGGCATAGAACGGGAGCAGCTGGAACTGCATGACAGAGGCGTTTTTCAGCCCCAGCAACGCGCCGGCGGCAGTGATCGGCGGGGTGAGGTCGAAATACCGGTTGGAGATGTGAAAGAGGATAATGCCCTGGGGCGACAGGCGCTGCAGGTAGATCTCGATGGCTTCCTTGGTCAGCAGGTGCGTCGGGATCATGTCCGATGAAAAGGCGTCCAGGATGATGAGGTCGAACTTCTCATTTTCCAGTTTTTTCAGCTCCAGCCGCGCATCGCCGATGATGATGCGGGGCATTTTCGAGCCGCATTTTGACAGGTAGGTGAATTGCTCCTTGGCGATCTTGACGACATCGGCGTCAATTTCGAAGAAGGTGATGTCGCGGTCGGGGGTCGCGTAGCAGTTGATCGTGCCCGTCCCGAGGCCGACAGCGGCGACGGATTGCGGGTTGGCCATGTTGAAGACGTCGCCCAGCGGCCCTTCGCGGGTATAGTAGGTCGTCGGGATCGTTTCATATTCCTTGCCCATGATCTGGAACCCGTGCAGCGTCGTGCCGTGCTGCATGTAGCGTATGTTCAGCTCCCTTCCGTTGGTGAAGGATTGCACTCGGTTATACACCTTGATGACGCCGTAAAAATTACGGTGGGTGAAGCCGGGGGACTGCAGGGAAAAGTAAAGCGTTATGGCCGCAAAAGCGAGCGTGCCGCCGGTCAGGGCCAGTTTGGGATGGAGGGTGGCGAGGACAAAGGCGGAGATCACGAATATGTTCAGGGCAAGCTCTGTGTCTCTTCCTATGGCGTGGAGCAGGGAAAGAAGGGCGATGAGCACGCAGGCCGTCACGAAACCGGCGGCATGCAGGCTTGAAAATTTCGAGCGGATATTCTGGTTCAAAAGGCAGGAGGCCAGTGTCAGCGCCGGATATTCCATCAGGGTATTCAGGAGCGCCGGCGCGATGAAGGCGACCAGGACGCCGCCCAGCGCGCCGCCGAGGGCCAGCATCAGGTAAAATGCCGTCAGATGCCGCGGGTCTTCCACGGGGCGCGACCGCGCCAGGCGCATGTGGCACATGAGGGAAATGATGCCGAAGGCGGCAAGGTGCACGCCAACGGCGTACCAGGAGAGCGTCAGGGATTTTTTTGTCAGCAGCATCAGAGCCATGACCGCGGTGACGGCCACGGGTTGCAGTTCCACGATCCGCTCGTAGGGGACGAGGGGCTTTTTGCTGAAGGCGATGACGAAGGTCAGCAAATAAATGCCCAGCGGCAGCACCCACAGGAGGGGCGCTGAGAAAATATCCGTCGTAATGTGCAGCGTAACGGCCAGCAGGAGCGCCGAGGGAACAAAAGCCAGGCAGGTCCATTCGGCGCGTTTTTTCCAGCCCAGCGGCGCCAGGGGGGCTTCAGACGCTTTTTGAGACAGGCTCTTTTCTTTTCCCGACAGCAGCAGGCATGCCGCGGCCAATCCGGCCAGCAGGACATAGCCCAGCAGCCAGCCGTGTGATTGCATGGTCAGGGTCGATCGGGACTCGATATAAAAGGGATAAAGCATCAGGCCGGTCATGCTGCCGAGGTTGCTGGCGGCATACAGGAAATAGGGATCACGCGCCGAGGGGTGGCCGGTGGTGGTGAAGAGCCTCTGGATGGTGGAGGCCGTCGCGGAGATGGCCATGAACGGCACGGCCACCACGGCGGTCAGCAGCAGGAATATATCAAGGGCCTTCGGGTTTTCTCCGACCAGCCCGGTATGCCCGGCCAGGATCATCGGGAGGAAAAATCCCCCGATGCCGAGGCAGAGCAGGTACAGCAGGCCCTGGGCGCGCGGCGTAAACCGCGACAACGCATGGGCCAGAAAATACCCGGCCAGCAGCATGACCTGAAAAAAGGCCATGGCGACGATCCAGCCCGAAGGCGTCCCCCCGACAATCGGCAGCAGCATTTTGCCGATCATCGGCTGTAGGCCGAACATCAGCGCGGCGGAGAGGAAAAGCGTCAGGCTGAAGATGATAAGCTGGATACGGCACAAGAGCGGGGTGTCTTTCGATCAGGTGGGGGGATTGTAATTGTCCTATTCCATTGTATGATAGCGGATACCCTGTAAAAGAACAGATTGGATCTTGAAAATGTCATTGAGAGAAAAGTTCACCGAAGACCTGAAACTGGCGATGCGCGCCAAGGATGAAACCCAAGTGGGAACATTACGTCTAATCATCGCTGCCATGAAGGACAAGGACATCGCCGCCCGCACCGCCGAGAGCCGCGAAGGCATCAAGGACGAGCAAATCCTTTCCCTGCTGCAAGCCATGATTAAGCAGCGCCAGGAATCGATCAAGATGTTCATCCAGGGCAACCGTCCTGAACTCGCCGACAAAGAGCAATCTGAAATCAGGGTGATAGAGCATTATCTTCCCAAACAGCTTTCAGACGACGAAATGAAAAACGTCGTCCAGCAAGCCATCGCCGCCACCGGCGCCGCCAGCATCAAGGACATGGGCAAGGTCATGGCCGAGCTGAAAGCGAAATACTCCGGCCAGATGGACTTTTCCAAGGTCGGCGGGCTGGTGAAGGATAAGCTGGCGGGGTAGCCATGGCTGTCATGCCCGACTTGTTCGGGCATCCAAAAGGCAGTCCTGCCGTCATATAGACTTACAAGACGCGCAGACGCGCTTTTGGACCCCCGAACAAGTCGGGGGTGACGAGAGGTTGTTGGTATGAGTGGTCAAGCCGCCGCTTTCCACGTCTTCCATCAGGCCATCCCTCAAAATTCTTCGCTTCGCTCAGATTGTGTAGAAAAAATTGACAAAAAATTTCCCTTGACATTACCTCCATACCTCTAGTATTATAGCACGTACAGTCAATGGAGGTATTATGAGGTCGATTCAGGTGTCAACTGACGTTTTTGCCCGCATATGGGCCATGCGTCAGGAGGGGGAAGATAGTGAAGATGTTATTTTGAGAAGAGCACTGCAAGATAGGACATCGCAAGTAGTTAGCCCAGTCGTCAACCCATCAGCAAATGGCTTTCATGATTCGAAGTATAATGTGAGTTTTCCAGAGAATTTTGAAATATTTCGCATCTATAAGGGGAAAAAATATACTGCCAAAGCTGTGAATGGGAAATGGTTCTTAATAAATAATGGACAGCTCTATAGAAGCCTAAATGAATTGAGCTCCACAGTAGGAGCTAAGACAGAAAATGCTTGGATTAATTGGTTCTATTTGGACGCATATCAAAATAAAAGGCCCGTTTCGTATCTTAGGTCACCCGACACAATCATAAAACGAGCAAGGGAGTCTGTGATGGATATTATGCCTGAGAAAAAAGGGGTTCCGTTAATTCAGCCAATAGATTATATCAACCCCAATGGAGATGGTACATGGAGAGATGATGTGCAATATGCCCTTCTACAACGCAGTGGAAAAGCATCGTTACATCAAATCTATAAAGATGTGGAGATGATCAGACTGCGTGGCGGACGTTCTGTCCCGTCACGATTAGAAGCCACCATTAGACGTACTTTGGAGGATCACTCTTCTGATTCAGACAATTATCGCGGATTGGATTTGTTTTGCATGCCAGAAGGTAAGGGGGCCGGCATCTGGGCATTGCGCGATCCTCACAAATTAAAAAAATAAGAATTTTACTTCACCACATGCCCAATCTCCGGCGCCTATGGATGCCGCAACAAGTGCGGCATGGTATGGTTTTACTTAAGCCGCCGCTTTCCACACCTTCAGCCACCCGTCAAAATCAGTAAGCGCCCGTGAGGTGTAGGCTTTTTTGCGGTCGCGACCGTGGATGTCGTCGGAGATGGGCGGGAAGAGGCCGAAGTTGACGTTCATCGGCTGGAAGGTTTCGGCGTCCGCGCCGGTGGTGATGTGGTTGAGCAGGGCGCCCATCGCTGTTGTCACCGGCGGCGCGGTTATCCCTTGTCCGAGGGCTTCGGCGGCGGCGAAGCGCCCGGCCATCAGGCCGACGGCGGCGCTTTCGACATAGCCTTCGCAGCCGGTGATCTGTCCGGCGAAGCGCAGGCGCGGCATCGCTTTCAGCTTCAGCGTCGGGTCCAGCAGCTTGGGGCTGTTGATGAAGGTGTTGCGGTGGATGCCGCCGAGCCTCGCAAATTCGGCATTCTCCAGCCCGGGGATCATTTTCAGCACGCGGGTCTGGTCGGCGTATTTCATTTTCGTCTGGAAGCCGACGAGGTTGAACAACGTGCCGAGCGCGTTATCCTGCCGCAACTGCACAATAGCGTGTGATTTGACGGTCGGGTTATACGGGTTGGTCAGGCCGACCGGCTTCATCGGGCCCCAGCGCAGCGTATCGATGCCGCGCGCGGCCATCACCTCGATCGGCAGGCAGCCTTCGAAATAGGGAGTGTTCTTTTCCCATTCCTTGAACTCGGTTTTTTCCGCCGTGATAAGGGCGTTGATGAAGGCTTCATACTGCGCCTTGTCCATCGCGCAGTTGATGTAATCCTTGCCGGTGCCGCCGGGGCCGGGCTTGTCGTAGCGCGACTGGAACCACGCCCGCGACATGTCGATGCTCTCCCTGAACACAATCGGCGCAATCGCGTCGAAAAAAGCCAGATGCTCTTCGTTCGTCAGTTTCTTTATCGCCTCGGTGAGCGCGGGCGAGGTGAGGGGGCCGGTGGCGACAATTACGCTGTCCCATTCTTCAGGCGGCAGTCCCGCGACTTCGCCGCGCTCGACCGTGATGTTGGGGTGTTCATGCAGCGCTTTGGTGACGGCCTCGGAAAAAGCCTCGCGGTCAACGGCAAGCGCGGAACCCGCCGGCACCCGTGCCGCGTCGCCGCAGCGCATGATGAGGGAGTTGGCGCGGCGCATTTCCTCGTGCAGCAGGCCGACGGCGTTATATTCGGCATCGTCCGAGCGGAAAGAATTGGAGCACACCAGCTCCGCGCATTTGTCGGTGTGGTGCGCGTCGGTGGTGCGGACGGGGCGCATTTCATGCAGCACGACCTTCACGCCGGCGCTGGCGATCTGCCACGCCGCCTCCGACCCGGCCATGCCGCCGCCGATGATGTGGATGGGTTTGTTATTCATGGCTTATGAATTAACATGGATAGGCGCGGGTTTCAATAATATTATCTTTTATTTTCAGGCATGAAAAAGCGCGCATAGCTTGTCGCTATGCGCGCTTTTTTTGTGTTCAGTCCTTATTGGCCTGAGCCGGCAGCGTCGCCCTTGTTCTCCTGCATCTTCTGCTGCTTATCTTTCATGCCTTTCTTCATATTCTCGCCGCGCTTGCCCATGTTCGGGAAGCAGGCTTTCATGGCCTCTTGCGTGGCGGCCGCCTGGACGCAGGCCTGTTTTTTCTGCATCGCGGCTATCCGCTTGCCCATATGCTCGAGCGTTTTGGCCTTGCGTTCTTCGAAGGTCATCTCCTTGCCTTTACCGCCCATCATTGGCTTGCCTGCATCCGCAGCCATGGCTGCGGAAGATGTTGCAACCACGATAGCCGCCGTCATCAGGAAATATTTTATATTCATGATATGAAGTCCTCTGTTTTGTTAAAAATAAATCCGCTTAGAGTCCACAGGGCTGTAAAGCGGGACGGTTAAGATTTAATTAATCTGCGCCGGATAAGCAAGAACAAAGCCATGCTGCCGTTCGACCAGGTCAGCACCGCCGAATAGAGCCAGGTCGATAGGGTGTAATGTTCTATCGCTAATATCGCAAATAGGGCGCCGAGACTGGAAAAGACATAACTAACCGCAGCCTCTTCGTTCGGTTTGCTCCATGATTTCCGCACCGTCGGGAGGTAGCCGAGCGTGTCGATGGCGCAGACCAGGATCACCGACCACACCGGCGTCCTGGTAATCACCCACAGCGGGATCGCCAGCATGGCGACAGTGAGGGTCACCCAGTCGCTGCGCTTGATGTTGTTCTTGCCGCGCATCATGGCGACGAAGACGAGGATGAAGCAGGTGGCGGCGGCGAAGCCGCGCGCCCACGACCCGGCGCCGGCGCCTTCGGCCACCTGGGCGGCGAAGCCGATGCTGGAAATCACCCCCCAGATGAACCATGAAAAGGCATGAGGGGTCGTTTTGCCCAGAAAGATCGAGCGGAAATAATTCCCGCGTGAGCAGAACATCATCAGGGTCGAGAGGACGCCGAAGAACTCGGTGCGGGTGAGTAGGTCACTCAATATCAAACTTCACGCCCTGCGCCAGCGGAAGCTCGCTGGAAAAGTTGACGGTGTTGGTGGAGCGGCGCATATAGGCCTTCCAGCTGTCGGAGCCGGACTCGCGTCCGCCGCCGGTTTCCTTCTCGCCGCCGAACGCGCCGCCGATTTCAGCGCCGCTGGTGCCGAGGTTGATGTTGGCGATGCCGCAGTCGCTGCCGGCGGAGGAGGTGAACAGCTCCGCTTCCTTCAGGTCATTGGTGAAGATGCAGGAGGACAGGCCCTGCGGCACGTCATTCTGCAGGGCGATGGCTTCGTCGATTTTCGAATACTTCATCACGTACATGATGGGGGCGAAGGTTTCGTGCTTCACGATTTCCGCCTGTTTCGGCATTTCGACGAGGGCGGGAGTGACGTAATAGGCATTGGGATACTGGTTGGCCAGCACGCGCTCGCCGCCGGTGACTTTGCCGCCCGCGGCCTTGGCTTTCTTCAGGGCGTCCTGCATGCCCTCGAACGAGCGCTTGTCGATCAGCGGGCCGAGGAGGGTGTTGCTGTCCAGCGGGTTGCCGATCCTGACAGAGGCGTAGGCCTTCTTCACGCGGGCGACGAATTTGTCCGCGATGTCCTTATGCGCGATCAGGCGGCGCTGCGAGGTGCAGCGCTGTCCCGCGGTGCCGACCGAGCCGAACACTGTTCCCATGAGAGCGAGGTCGAGGCTGGCGGTGGGCGCCAAAATCATCGCGTTGTTGCCGCCCAGCTCAAGGATGGATTTGCCGAAGCGCGCCGCCACGCGGGGGCCGACTTCGCGGCCCATGCGGGTGGAGCCGGTGGCGCTGATGACGGGGATGCGCTTGTCATCGACCAGCTGCTCGCCGATCTCGCGCGCGCCCATGACGATTTCAGAAAGGCCTTCCGGCGCGTTGCCGAAAATCTTGGCCGCTTTTTCAAACAGCGCCTGGCAGGCCAGGGCGGTGAGGGGGGTTTTTTCCGAGGGCTTCCACACCACGCTGTCGCCGCAAACGACGGCGAGCGCGAAGTTCCAGCACCAGACGGCGGTCGGGAAGTTAAAGGCGCTGATGACGCCGACGACGCCGATGGGGTGCCAGTTTTCCTGCATCTTGTGCTGCGGGCGTTCGGAGGCGATGGTCAGGCCGTAGAGCTGGCGGGAAAGGCCGGTGGCGAAATCGCAGATGTCGATCATCTCCTGAACTTCGCCGAGGCCTTCGGTCAAAATCTTGCCGCATTCGATGGTGATGAGCTTGCCTAAATCTTCCTTGTGTTCGCGCAGCACATCGCCATAGAGGCGGATCAGTTCGCCACGGCGGGGGGCCGGCACTACACGCCAATCCAGAAATGCCTGATGCGCCTGCGCGATTTTGGCGTCAAGGGATTTGGAAGTGTCGAGCGCGACCTTGCCGATCTCGGAGCCATCGATCGGCGAGAAAACCTTATGTGCGCCGGAGGTGAAAGCCTTGCTCTCCACGCCCAGCTTCTTGAGCAGGTGGGCGGTGGTGGTGCCGAGGCCGATTTGCTGGATGTTTGATTTCTGCATCGCGGGTTTCCTTTTGGCGGACATGGTGAGTATCTCCTCTCTATGATGTCATCCTGAACGCAGCGAAGGATCTCAGGCACACGCCGCTATATCCAGAGATCCTTCGCTGCGCTCAGGATGACATTTGTTGGTTAGCGATACCATGCCCCAAGTGGCGCGGGCGCTCAACCGATTTTAAGGTCTATATTTTCCTTAATTCCACTCCAGAATAACCTTCCCCGACTGCCCCGACGCCATGATGTCGAAGGCTTGCTGGAAGTCATCTACAGGGAAGTGGTGGGTGGCCATGGGGGTGAGGTCGAGGCCGGACTGCACCATCGCGATCATCTTGTGCCAGGTCTCGAACATCTCGCGGCCATAGATGCCCTTGAGCGTCAGCCCCTTGAAGATGAAGCTGCCCCAGTCGATGCTCATCTCACCCGGCGGTATTCCCAACAGCGCGATTTTTCCGGCGGGGCGCATGATGCCGATCATCTGGCGGAAGGCGTCCGGGTTGCCTGACATTTCAAGGCCGACGTCAAAGCCTTCCGTCATTTTCAGGTCGGACATGACTTCGCGCAGCGTTTCCTGCTTGACGTTGACGGCGCGGCTGACGCCCATCTTGCGGGCAAGGCCGAGGCGGTATTCATTCACATCGGTAATCACCACATGCCGCGCCCCGGCGAAACGGCAGATGGCGGCGGCCATGATGCCGATCGGACCCGCGCCGGTAATCAGCACATCCTCACCGACCAGATCGAATGAAAGGGCCGTATGCGCCGCATTGCCGAAGGGGTCGAAGAAGGAGGCAATATCATCGCTGACGTCATCCGGGATCCTGACGGCGTTGGAGGCGGGGAGGCAGAGATATTCGGCAAAGGCGCCCTGACGGTTGACGCCGATGCCCTTTTGCTCGATGCACAGGTGCTGCTTGCCGCTCCGGCAGTTCCGGCAGTGGCCGCAGGTGATGTGGCCTTCGCCGGAGACACGATCCCCCGGTTTGAAGCCCCTGACTTCAGAACCGATTTTTTCGATGACGCCGACATATTCATGACCCGTGATAAGCCCCACCGGCACGTTTTTCTGCGACCATTCATCCCACTTGTAAATATGGATGTCGGTGCCGCAGATGGCGGTCTTTTTGATTTTGATGAGGACGTCGTTCGGCCCGACGGCGGGGATGGGCGCGTCCGTTTTCATCCAGATGCCGGGCTTGGCTTCTTTTTTGTAGAGGGCTTTCATGGGCTGCTTTCATGTCCCGGGAAGTTGATAAGGCCGAAATGCTGCAGGGCGAATAATATGCCTGCGATGCACAGGATGGTGAAAATAAGATGAAGAATCCTTTTCAAAACGAAAAGCATCAGGATCGCCGATGGGGCGAGGCTGGCAATGCCGATGGCTATCAGCCGCGTCGTTAGGTCCTCTATGGATGAGAAAGCCTGAAAATAAAAACAGGCTGCCATGATCGGCAGGGGCAGAATATAGGCAAGCAGAAGCATCAGTGCTGTCATTTTATCACTCCCAATGTTTTTCCAATTTTTCCAAAGGCTGCAATCGCTTTATCAAGATGCGCAGTCTCATGCGCCGCCGAGATCTGCGTGCGGATGCGCGCCTTGCCCTGCGGCACGACGGGGAAGGAGAAGGCGATCACGTAGAGTCCTTCCTCCAGCAGCAGGTCGGCCATTTTCTTGGCCAGCGGCGCGTCATAGAGCATCACCGGAATGATCGGGTGCTCGCCGGGCACCAGGTCAAAGCCGAGCTTGGTCATGCCGGCGCGGAAATACTTTGCATTTTGGCGCAGTTTTTCAAGCCGTTGCGGTTCGTTTTTAATCAGGTCAATCGCGGCGATGGAGGCGGCCACAATCGGCGGCGCCATGGTGTTGGAAAAGAGGTAGGGGCGGGAGCGCTGGCGCAGCCACTCGATGATCTCCCTGCGACCCGAGGTGAACCCGCCCGATGCCCCGCCAAGCGCCTTGCCGAAGGTGCCGGTGACGATATCGACCTTATCCTGCACGCCCCAATATTCCGGCGTGCCGGCGCCGGTTTTTCCGGTGAAGCCGACAGCGTGGCTGTCATCGACCATCACCAGCGCATCATATTTTCCGGCCAGCGCGCAAATGGCGGGCAGGTTGGCAATGATGCCGTCCATCGAGAAAACGCCGTCGGTGGCGATCAGCCTGTAACGCGCACTGGCGGCCTGTTTGAGCTGCGCCTCCAGATCGTTCATGTTGTTGTTTTTATAACGGAAGCGCTGCGCCTTGCACAGCCGGATGCCGTCGATGATGCTGGCGTGGTTCAACTCATCGCTGATGACGGCATCCTGCTCGCTCAGCAAGGTTTCAAACAACCCGCCATTGGCGTCGAAACAGGATGTATAAAGTATGGTGTCTTCCGTTTTGAGGAAGTCGCTGACTTTCTGTTCCAGCTGTTTGTGCAAATCCTGCGTGCCGCAGATAAAGCGCACCGAAGCGAGGCCGAGGCCGTATTTGTCCAGCGCTTCATGCGCCGCCTTGATTAAGATCGGATGGTCGGCGAGGCCTAAATAATTGTTGGCGCAGAGGTTGATGACGGTCTTGCCGCCTGTCCTGATCTCCGCCTGCTGCGGCGAGGTGATAATCCGTTCGGATTTATACAGCCCCTGATCTTTCAGGGCGTGGGTTTCATCGGCCAGATGTTTGAGAAAGGGCTTGGTCATGCCCGGAATTTACCACATCAGGAAGGCAAATGACATGAGGCGAGGCCGCGTTTTTCCAGATACTGCTGGTGATAATCTTCCGCCTTGTAAAAGGTTTTGGCAGGGCTGATCTCGGTGGCAACCGGCTTTTTATATTTTCCGGAATTATTGAGCGCGGTCTTTGAAGCCTCGGCGGCCTTTTTCTGCGTCTCCGTATCGTAAAAAATGACCGAGCGGTATTGCGTGCCGGTGTCCGGCCCCTGACGGTTGAGCTGCGTGGGGTCGTGGTTCTGCCAGAAAATTTCCAGCAGATGTTCGTAACTGATTTCCGCGGGATTGAATTCGACCTGCACGACTTCGGCATGTCCGGTTTCATCGCTGCAAACATCTTCATAGGTCGGGTTTGCCGTTTTTCCGCCCATGTACCCCACAGCCGTATTTTTGACGCCGTTCTGGCGGCGGAAGACGGCTTCCACTCCCCAGAAACATCCGGCGCCGAAAGTAGCTTTCTCCATGGCTAGTCGCCTTCGCTGCCGTATTGCGCGCCGATATGTTTTTCTCCGCGCGCTTCGGCAAGCTTGATCTGCTTTTGCCGTTCGGCGGCGGCGGCTTTTTTGGCCTCGCTCAGCGTGTCATGGCAGTGGGGGCAGGCGACGCCTTCGATATATTTCGGACTCTTTTTGTCCTCGGCGTTGATGGGTTGGCGGCAGGACGGGCATAGATCGTACGAGCCGAGCGCCAGCCCGTGTTTAACGGAGACCCGCTGGTCAAAGACGAAGCATTCGCCCTGCCAGAGGCTTTTTTCCTCCGGCATCTGCTCCAGATATTTCAGGATGCCGCCATTGAGGTGATAGACTTCCTCAAACCCCAGTTTCTTCATGTAAGCCGAAGCCTTTTCACAGCGGATGCCGCCGGTGCAGAACATGGCGACTTTTTTGTGCTTCTGGTTATCGAAGTGGGACTTCACGTAGTCCGGGAACTCCCGGAAAGTCTTCGTGTGCGGGTCGATCGCCCCCTTGAAGGTGCCGATTTTGACTTCGTAGTCGTTGCGCGTGTCGATCAGGATGGTGTCGGGTTCGGAGATAACCCGGTTCCATTCCGCAGGGGTAAGATAAGTGCCGACCACCTCGTTGGGGTTGACCTCCGGGATGCCGATGGTGACGATTTCCTTCTTGAGCCGCACCTTCATGCGATAAAAGGGGCATTCATCGGCAAAAGATTCTTTATGTTCCAGGTCTTTCAGGGGCGGATAGGAGCGCAGGAAGGCCAGCAGAGAATCGATGCCTTCCCGGGAGCCGGCGATGGTTCCGTTAATTCCTTCCTTAGACAGAAGAAGGGTGCCGTAGATATGGTTCTCCTTGCAGACATGTAAAATCTCTTTCCGCATGGCCGGAACATCGGAAAGAGTGGCGAACTTATATAATGCTGCTACAATGTGCTGTGTCATATTATCTTCTGTTTACACCAATATTGATGTATTTTAAAGAAAATATCTTTGATAGGGAACGGGCCAAGAAATGTTAAGACAAGCCTACCTCTCCTTCCGGGACCTTCTTTCGGTCCTGATTGCATCGTCTTTGTTGCTGGCCCTGGTGGGCTACGCGACGGACCAGGCTGTCGGCCTGTTTGAAATCTCTGTAGGTTCCGTTGTTGTCCTGATGCTGTCTTTTTACCTGTTGTTCGGCAGCGGCAGCGTCTTTTTCGACATCGTTTTTGCCAATGCGATTACCATCTATCTGTGTTTTTTCACTTTTTTTATCGAGAGCCTGTTTTCTGATGTGGGCCAGATCTTCCTCTCCGTCGGGTTCATCCTGCCACTGGCGGCGTTCCTGCTGGGGATATGCCTGCGCCGGCATAAAATCAAGGAGATCGTCACCTCGGGTCAGGCGGATTCTGATGCCGATTTTGCGCGGTCGTTCCTCTGGCTCCTGCCTATTGCGGCTATCGGCATTTCAGCCTTTGTTGTGCATCAGGGGACGACCTTTGAGCAGGATCAATTAAACTATATCTTTTTGGGTGAAATGGGGCTGATCGGTTTTGTCGTGTTTCTGGCCAGCAAGGATTTTGCGCTGTTGCTGATGGATACCGGCATCATTTTCAGCAATCTTTTTTCCAAGAACGTTAACCTGATCAAGCCGGCGTTCGCTTTTTTCACTTTCTATTCCATGAATATCGTCATTTTTGCCGCCATTTACCGCATTGTTGACCATTTGTCAGCGACGCAAAACTTCCTTGTACAGGGTACGGCACGGGATCTTTCCTTCGTGGAAAGCCTCTACTTCTCTCTGGTGACAATCAGCACTCTGGGCTACGGCGACATTCTCCCGATCAGCAATGGCATCCGTTTTATTGTCGGGATGCAGAGCTTTCTCGGCACTATGCTGTTTTTCTTCGGCGTGCACGCTATCCTGACGCATAAGAAGAATTAAAAACTCTAACAAAAAGGTGCCAGGGGCATGCATCATTTTTCCGAGATACTGACATTATTGGGTATCGCGAGCATTGCCGTGCCTTTTTTGCACCGCCTCGGGGTGTCCCCGGTTTTGGGCTATTTGCTGTGCGGCATCGTTGCCGGGCCTTATGGGTTGGCCCTGTGGTCGGGTGAATATAAGTGGATTGATTACCTGACTGTCCGGGATAACGAGACGATCCGGAGCTTTGCGAATCTGGGCATTATTTTCCTGATGTTCATGATCGGCCTGAAACTGTCGCTGGATGATCTGTGGCGCATGCGCCATCATATTCTGGGGCTGGGCGGCTGCCAGGTGTTGCTCACGGGCAGCCTGATATTTTTTATTGTCAGGTGGTTCGGGAATTCTCCGGAAATATCGATTTTACTGGGGGCCTGTTTCGCGCTGTCTTCCACGGCCGTTGTGATGCAGCTTTTTGAGGAAAAACAGAAGGTTCACACGCCTGTGGGCAGGCTCAGCTTTTCAATTTTATTGATGCAGGACCTGGCAGTGGTGCCTATTCTTGCCTTGCTGACGGCATTTGCCATGAATACGGGTGAAAACCTTGCGTTTCTAATCGTCCGGGCGCTGTTGACTGCCGCTGCGACCATTGTTGTTATTTATTTCATTGGCATGAAAATTCTGCGGCCGCTTTTGCGGCATCTCAATCCTGACAACAGGGCGGAATGGCTGATGGCCTTTGTCCTTTTTCTGGTGATAGGAACGGCGACCCTGACGGAGTTTTACGGGCTTTCGGCGGCTTTGGGAGCCTTCCTCGCTGGCCTTTTGCTGGCGGAAACGGAGTATAAACGCAAAATCGTGTCGATCATTTTCCCGGTCGAGGGGCTGCTGATCGGGATGTTTTTTCTTTCGGTGGGCATGATGATGGATATCAGGGCGGCTTTGTACAATCCGCTGTGGCTCATTGTCTCGGTCGCCGGGGTCGGGCTTTTGAAAGCGGTGATCCTTTTCCTGCTGTGCCTGGCGTTCAAAGTGAAAAAGGACGTCGCCGCCGAGACGGCGATCATGCTGGGGCAGGGCAGTGAATTCGTCTTCGTCATCATCACGATGGCGCTGAGCTATAAGATTATTCCCTTTGCGGACGCCCAGTTCTTCATGCTGGTGACGACGCTGTCCCTGGTGATGACACCCTTTATCGCGCTTTTCGCGCCGCGCCTCGCCAGGTATATCGCCCGGATTTTTCCCGACAAGCGGTGAATGGGGATCCTGCGGGTTACGCCGCCTCTTTCTATCTGTAATTCTCCTTTATTTTTAGCTAGTTATATTATTCATAAATGATTATTGACTGCTCTATTATATTATGTTAAAAATACTGTCCATTTGTATAATTAAAAGTAGGAATTCCATCATGACGAAGAAAATCACAAACAATCCCTTACAACAGGCTGCCATAGACAAGGTTATGCAGATTGTTCTGGGCGGAGGCGACGACAGCAATATAGAGCAGCTTATCAAGGCAGCAGGGCCAGGTCTTGCCAGCCACTTCAGCTTTACCCTGACACGGATGGGCGGGTTGCTTGCTATCGTCATGCCCGCTGGCAGCGATGATGTGGCTGAATCAAAAAAATCTTGTCCCGTTATGAAGCATTTCTTCCCCAAGGCAGAATATGTGGATGATTGCGTTGTGGGGCTTTGGAGCTTCCCGGCAGAGATTGATACGCCTGCGAAACTGGCCGAGACGTTGCTTGGGCAAGGCTTTGTCTTTGACAAAAAGAATCAGGAGCCCGGGCTGATGAAGGAACTGGCATCGGTTATTGGGTCGTCCGAAGTAAAACCTAAGAAGAAGACACAAGGGCCGAAAAATTAAGCGAGCCCCATCAAGTTAAAAAAAGCCGCCCTATAAAGGGCGGCTTTTTTTGTCGGTTGTTGCTGCAGAATATCAGATGTAGATTTTACGCCGCCTCTTCCAGCTGTAGTTCATGCTGCTTGAGATCGACCGAGACCAGCTGTGACACGCCCTGTTCGCTCATGGTGACGCCGTAGAGGCGGTCCATGCGCGCCATGGTCATGCGATGGTGGGTGATGACGATGAAGCGGGTCTTGCATTCCTTGGACAGCTCTTCGAGCAGCATGCAATAACGGTCGACGTTGCTTTCGTCCAGCGGGGCGTCCACCTCGTCCAGCACGCAGATCGGCGCCGGATTGGTGAGGAACATCGCAAAGATCAGGGCGATCGAGGTCAGGGTCTGCTCGCCGCCGGAGAGGAGGGAGAGCACTTGCAGCTTTTTGCCCGGCGGCTGCGCGAAAATCTCCAGGCCGGCTTCGAGAGGATCGTCGGCTTCGATGAGTTTCAGGTGCGCAGCACCGCCGTTGAAGAGGCGGGTGAACAGGGTCTGGAAGTGGGTGTTGACGGCATCAAACGCGGTGAGGAGGCGCTCACGCGCTTCCTTGTTGAGCTTGGCGATGCCTTCGCGCAGTTTTTCAATCGCCTGCACGAGGTCGTTGCGATCGGTCTGCATGGTGGTCATCTGGTCGGTAATTTCCTGGGATTCGACCTCGGCGCGCAGGTTCACGGGGCCCATGTTGTCGCGCTCGCGGACAAGGCGCTCCAGCTTCGTCTGCAGTTCGTCGATGCCCGGCAATTCCGCGACAATGAGTTCCAGCTTCGCCACCAGCTCTTCCGGCGTGCAGGTGAATTTTTCATGGATCTGCGCTTCGATGCCGTTTTGCGTGTGTTGCGACGTGTTGACGCTGGCTTGCGCCATCGCCCGCGCTTCCTTCGCGTCGGAGAGGGCGCTTTCGGCGGCGCGCAGTTCGCGCTGTAGTTCGTTGGCGGTGTTTTCTGCGGAGATCAGCGTGTCGGCGGCGTCCTGGCGCTTGGCTTCGGCGTCAGAAATGTGGCTCATCAGCGACTGCTTTTCCTGCTCGATCTGCGCGGGGCGTTCGGCCAGGCGATCCAGCACGCTTTGGGCCTGCTGGATGCGGTCGTCGAGTTCGATCAGGCGGAGTTCGATGCGCTCCAGGCGGGTATTCCAGTTGCCGATGTCATCCTGGATCTGCGCCATGCGGCGGATGCGGGTTTCGCCGGCGCGGCGGATTTCGGCGTAGGTCGCCTGCTGTTCGGCGAGCGTCAGGCGCAACTGGCCGAGAGTCGCCTTGAACGCGGCGATGGTCGCGCGGTTCTCGGCGGTATCGGGCAGGGCGGCGAAAGACTGGCGTGCCTCCTCAAGCTGGGTGGCGATGACGTCCACTTCCTGCGCGGTATTGTCGATAGAGGTCGTGATGGTGGTCAGGCGCGCCGTCACTTCCGTCAGCTGGTTCGACAGCTTGGCGTGCTGGCGGCGGAGGCTGTTCAGTATTTCTTCGGTGGACTTGAATTTTTGGCGCGCGGCATTGACGGCATCGACGGCTTTGACGCGGATTTCTTTCGCTTGCTCCATCGCCAGGCGGGCGGTGTCGAGCTGCGTTTGCGTTGCGGCGATTTCGATCTCGAGGTCCGCCAGGCGGTTTTTCTGTTGCAGGCGGATTGCGGCGGCGTTTTCGGCATTCGGCGTAATCACCAGGCCGTCCCAACGCCACGCGCCGCCATCAACGGTGACGAGGCACTGGCCGGGCTGCAGTTCGGGCATGATCTGTTCGGCGACGGCGGCGCTCTCGACGACGCCGATCTGGGACAGGATGCGGTTGAGCGCCTGCGGGCCTTTGACAAACTGTGACAGCGGCTTTGCCTGGACGGGCAGGGAGGTGATGGACGTAAAGTCGGGCAGTTCGCGCCAATAGATCGGCGCCGTGCCGTCGAGCGTCGCCTGCAGGTCATCGCCCAGGGCGACGGCGAGGGCCTTTTCAAGGCCGGACTCAACGGTCAATTGATCCAGCACCGGCTGGTAGTCGGACTGCTGGCTGCGGAGAATGCGGCGCAGAACATCCGCCTCGGCGGTGAGCTGGCCGAAGGCTTTCTGGATGATCTGGAATTGTTCGGTTGTTTCCTGCAGCGATATTTCCGCTGCGGTGCGCCCGGCTTCAGCGCTGTCAAATTCGGCTACCGCCAGCTGATAGGATTCCTCGGCGGTCGCGATAGAGGCGGTCACATCGTCCAGTTCGGTCTTGGCCGGCGTGTTGGCGAGCAGCGTGGCGTGCTCGTTCTCAAGGTTTTCCTTGCGGCGCACCAGTTGTTCGTGGCGGCGCTCAAAGTCCTGGATCTGGCGTTGCGCGGAATGGCGCGCCGCTTCCTGCGCGGCGGTTTCCTCGGTCAGCTGCGACAGTGCGGTTTCCAGCTTTTCGATGCCCTGCTGCTGCTCTTCGACCAGTAGGCGCGCTTCTTCTTCATGTTCGGCTTGTTGTTCGGAGTCCTGCTCAAGGGCGGCATGTTCCGTTTTCAGGTTCTCGATGTTCTCGTTGGCTTCGGTCTTCTGGACATTCTCGTGGGAGATGTCGGCGGTGAACTGGCTCAGCAGTTGTTCGGACTTGGCGCGCTCTTCCGCGACCTGGCGCTCTTCGGATTCCAGGCTGCCGTAAGCGAGCTTCAGGCGTTGCAGGGCGGCGGCGGCTTCAGCTTCTTCCTGGCGCAGCTGCGGCAATTGCGCGGCGGCTTCGGTTTGCTGCGTGGTCAGGCGGGTGACATCCAGCGTTTTGTCGCGGACGATATTTTCGGCGGCCTCAAAAGCGGCCAGCGCCTGCTGCACGGCGGCCGTGCTTTCCATCCAGCGCAGATAGAGCAGCGAACCGTCGGCGTTCTGGATATGGCCGCTGAGGTTGCGGTAGCGGGAGGCCTGGCGGGCCTGCTTCTTGAGGGCTTCCAACTGCACGTTCATCGCGCCCAGCACGTCTTCGACGCGGAGCAGGTTGGTTTCCGCCGCGCGCAGTTTCAGTTCCGCTTCATGGCGGCGGGCGTGCAGGCCGGAAATGCCGGCCGCTTCTTCCAGCACCATGCGGCGCTGCGCCGGCTTGGCGTTAATCATGTCGGCGACGCGGCCCTGGCTGACCAGGGCGGGGGAATGCGCGCCGATCGATGAATCGGCGAACAGCAGCTGCACGTCGCGCATGCGGACGTTCTTGCCGTTCACTTTGTAAACGGAGCCGACATCGCGCTCGATCTTGCGGGAGATTTCCAGCTCGTCGGAGGAATTCAGTTCGGCCGGCGCGGTGCGGTCCGCGTTGTCGAGCATCAGCACGACTTCCGCGGTGTTGCGGGCGGGGCGCTGCTCGGTGCCGTTGAAAATCACGTCATCCATGTCGGAACTGCGCATGCGTTTCGGGGAGTTCTCGCCCATCGCCCAGCGCAGGGCTTCGACGAGGTTGGATTTGCCGCAGCCGTTCGGCCCGACGATGCCGGTCAGTCCCTGGCCGATGTCCAGCTCGGTGTGCTCGACGAAAGATTTAAAACCGGTAAGCTTGAGTTTTGTGAACTGCACCATGGATCTATTTCCCCCGCGTCAGCTTGTTGACGATTTCCTCGAACTTGGCGGCATCCTGCGCGCCGCCCAGCACTTCGGCGCCGTTATTGAAGACGAAGGTCGGCGTTGATTTGATGTCGTATCTGGATTGCCCGTCATTCATGATGTTCAGGATGGCGGTTTCCAGTGTCTTGTTCTGCGTGCAGGCATTGAAGAGGTCGGCATCCATTCCGGCAAGGGCGCCCAGCTGCGCCAGGCCCTCCAGCGGATCCTTGTTGCTGATCCAGCGTTCCTGGTTGTTGAAGATCACTTCAACGAGACTGAAATATTTGTCAGCCGGAACGCAGCGGGCCATCATCGCCGCCTTGAGGGCGAAGTTATCCAGCGGGAAGTCGCGGAAAATCAGTTTGGCCCTGCCAGTGTCGATCAGGAGTTTTTTCACTTGCGGCAGGATTTCAGTCGCGAAATGCGCGCAGTGCGGGCAGGTCATGGAGGCGTATTCGGTAATCGTGACCGGCGCGCTGGCGTTGCCGATGACGCGGTCCTGCATGGCTGCGGCAAGGTCTATCGTCAGGGCTTGCGGCGCGGCCAGGAGATTTTGGTTTTTGTCTTCTGCCGGAGGAGGAGCAGCAGCGGGGGCAACCTCTGCCATCTTCGGCGCTTCGGCAGCGGGAGGGGCCGGCGGGACATTTGCCTGTTGTTCTGCAGCAGGTGGGGTTATTGAAGACTGTTCGACGGGCTTGGTGGCGCCTTTTGACAGAAAAAATACCAGTGCGCCTATGACAACAATAAGTATCAGGGCAATGGTCAAGTTTTTGCTGCTCTTGTTCAACATACTTTTACTCTCAATATTTGTTCAGAATCTTGTGCGATTATAATCTTTTCAAAAGCAAAAAATCAACATATCTTAATGACTTATGGACAAAAAAATCCCTTATGGGCGATGTTTTAGATGAGAAAAGGCCCTTAACGGATTGTATAAAAAACGAAATAGGTTTATAACCCGCCTATGGCAAAAACCTTTATAAAAATGCACGGTCTTGGCAACGATTTTGCCATTTTTGACGGGAGGTCGCAAATATTGGATATGACCCCCGGGAAGATTCGCGCCCTGGCGGACCGGCGGACCGGCATTGGTTTTGACCAGATGGTTGTGATTGAGCCGGCAAAATCAACCGATACCGATGTTTTCCTGAGGATTTACAACGCGGATGGCAGCGAGGTTGGCGCTTGCGGCAATGCCTCCCGCTGTGTGACAAAATTGCTGATTTCCGAGTTGAAGAAGCCCGAAGTGACTATGGAAACTAAAGCCGCCAAATTGCGGGCGCATATGACGGGCGACAAGGTCACTGTCGATATGGGTCCTGTTAATCTTAAATGGCAAGAAATTCCATTAAGTCACGAAGAGCCTGTCAATTTCCTGCCTATTAACGTCGGAGAATTAAAACAGCCCAGCGCCGTCAACGTCGGCAATCCGCATGCCGTTTTCTTTGTCAAAGAGGTGAGTAAAGTCCCCCTTGAAACGCTTGGGCCGCAAATCGAGCACCATCCTCTTTTTCCGGAACGCACCAACGTCGAGGTGGCGGAAATACTCCCATCTTCCAAAATCCGCATGCGGGTGTGGGAGCGGGGGGTCGGCATTACCCAGGCCTGCGGCACCGGCGCCTGCGCCGTGGCGGTGGCCGGGGTGCGGCGCGGACTGACGGAACGCCGCGTCACCGTCGTCCTCGACGGCGGGGAGCTGGACATTGAGTGGCGCGAGAGCGATAACCATGTCCTCCTGACCGGCGATGCGGTGGAGGTTTATCGGGGAGAGGTTGATCTCAAGTGAAGGATAAAGGCCAAATGGCACAGGAACGGTTTAAGCTTATTCCCGTTGTTTATCTCATCCTCAAGAAGGGGAATAGCATTCTTCTGTCTTTGAGAAAAAATACAGGCTATGCGGATGGACAATATGGGCTGGTGTCGGGTCATCTTGACGGCGGAGAACCCGCAACGGAAGGCTTGCGCCGGGAAGTCAGGGAAGAAATCGGGATTGATATTCCTGCTGACGCCCTGACAATGAAACTTGTTATGCACGGGTTGGATCCTGACCGGGAATCTATAGATCTTTTCTTTTTGGCTGAAAAATGGGATGGGGAAATCGTGAACGCTGAACCTGAAAAGTGCGGCGGCCTGAAATTTTTTCCGCTTGATGAGTTGCCTGACAATACTATTCCGTACATCCGTGACGCCCTTGACGCGGCTTTTAGCGGGAGGATTTACCTTGAACATGGATGGGAAACTTATATGCAGAGGTTTATAAATAAATAATAGTCATGCCCGCGCAAGGCGGACATGACGATAACGGGGTAAAAGTAACTAAGTATGAATAAAAACGAAGAAATAATTGATTTGCCTGACGCCGCAATCCAACTCGCGCAACAAAGCGGCGAGGGACCGCGTCTTATCACCTTCGGCTGCCGGCTTAATATCTATGAATCGGAAGTGATGAAAGACCATGCCAAAAAGGCCGGGCTCGACGATGCCATTATCATCAACACCTGTGCGGTCACCAACGAGGCGGTGCTGAAGGCGCGGCAGGCCATTCGCCGCGCGCGGCGTGAAAATCCGCAGGCGCAGATCATCGTCACCGGCTGCGCGGCGCAGATCAACCCGGAGAGTTTCGGCGCCATGCCGGAGGTCAGCCGGGTGATCGGCAATGACCTGAAACTGAAGGCGGAAGCCTGGAGCCTGCCCGCGGCTGAGCGTATTCAGGTGAACGACATCATGGCGGTCAGGGAAACCGCCAGCCATATGATTAGCGGCTTCGACAGCCATGCGCGGGCGTTTGTGCAGGTGCAGAACGGCTGCGACCATCGTTGCACGTTCTGCATCATCCCCTTCGCACGCGGTAATTCGCGCTCGGTGGCGATGGGCGAGATTGTCGGGCAGGTGAAGAAACTGGTCGAGAGCGGCTATCAGGAAATCGTCCTGACCGGCGTGGATATTACCTCCTACGGCCCGGACCTGCCGGGGCAGCCGACGTTGGGGCAGATGATGCGCCGCCTGCTGGCCCTGGTGCCGGACATCAAGCGCCTGCGGCTGTCGTCGCTGGATCCGGTGGAGATTGATGAAGACCTGTGGCGGCTGATCGCCGAGGAGCCGCGCCTGATGCCGCATCTTCATTTGAGCATGCAGGCGGGGGATGACATGGTGCTGAAGCGCATGAAGCGCCGACATTTGTGCAAGGATTTGTTCGAGGTTTGCGAAAAAGCCCGGAGCCTGCGCCCGGACATGGTCTTCGGCGCGGACATTATCGCCGGTTTCCCGACCGAAACCGACGCGATGTTTGACAATACCTTTAACGCCGTCAAGGAATGTGATTTGACTTTCCTGCATGTATTCCCCTATTCGCCGCGCCAGGGCACGCCCGCCGCGCGCATGCCGCAGGTGAACGGCAAGCTGCGGAAAGAGCGCGCCAAGCAGCTGCGCGAACTGGGCGGTGTGCTGCTGAATAAACATCTGGAAGGGCTGGTCGGCAAAACCCTGCCGGTGCTGTCCGAGAGGAATAACAAAGGCCGCACCGAGTATTTCAGCGAAGTGGCGCTTGACAGCGATATTCCGCCCGGAAAAATTATCCGGATGAAAATGGAATCTGTCGAGGGAGATCTTTTGAAAGGGCGGGTCGTCGCATGATCGGCTTTTGGAAGAAAAAAGAACAGCCTGAAAAGGGTCTTTTCAAGAAACTGAGCGAGGGGCTGGTCCAGTCGTCCAACAAGCTGTCGTCGGGCATCACCGATATTTTCACCAAGAAAAAACTGGATGCCGGGACAGTGGCGCAGCTGGAAGAATTGCTGATCGCCTCCGATCTGGGGCCATCGACCGCCGCGAAACTGGCGGCAGAGATTTCCAGGAACCGTTTCGGCAAAGAAGTCTCTACGGAGGAAATCAAGGAAGCCCTGGCCGCCGAGATCGAAAAAATTCTCCTGCCCGCAGAAAAGCAACTCTCTACCGCAAGCGCGAAGCCCTATGTCATCCTGATGGCCGGCGTGAACGGCACCGGCAAGACCACCACCATCGGGAAATTGGCGCACCAGTTCAGGCAGGACGGAAAAAAAGTGATGCTGGCGGCGGGCGATACTTTCCGCGCCGCCGCCGTGGAACAGCTGAAAGCCTGGGGCGCGCGCGTGGATTGCCCCGTCATCGCCAAGGAAGAGGGCGCGGATGCGGCGGCGCTGGCGTTTGAGGCCCTCGATCGGGCGATCGCCGACAACATTGATGTCCTGATGATCGACACCGCCGGACGCTTGCAGAATAAAACCCACCTGATGGCGGAGCTGGAAAAAATGATCCGCGTCATCAAGAAAAAGGCCCCTGACGCGCCGCATGCGACGTTGTTGGTTCTGGATGCCACGGTTGGTCAGAATGCCCATTCGCAGGTCGAGTTATTCAAACAGATTGTTAACATAACCGGATTGATTGTCACGAAACTGGACGGAACGGCAAAAGGCGGCGTCCTCGTTTCCCTCGTGGAAAGGTTTCTTTTACCAGTTCATGCTATAGGTATAGGTGAGGGGATAGATGACTTGCGCCCCTTCGTGGCGCGGGATTTTTCCCGGAGTTTAATAGGGATACAGGATATAGATGCTGCTGGGACGTAAAACACCGACACCGATCAAAGACGGTCTGATGACCACCAAGAGCTTCACGGACGCCGATAAGGCGCTCCATTGGGTGAAGGAAATCTATGACAGCAATGTTGAATACCTGAGATACGCTTTTCAGGAGTTCTCCCACGGTAAATGGGATGAAGGGCGGGCGCATGCGCATTACCCTTATCTGGAGATCACGACCAAGAAAGCCCCTGTAGTTGACAACCGTTTGTCTTATGGCTTTCTGTCGCGCCCGGGCGTTTACCGCACGACGCTGACGCGGCCCGACTTGTACCGCGCCTATTACCTGGAGCAGTTTTCCCTGCTCCTCAAGAACCATCCGGAATCCGAGCTGAAGGTGGGCGTCAGCGATGTGCTGATTCCGCTGCATTTCGCCCTGGGGGAGAATTTCCATTTAGAAGGCGACCTGTCGGCGGAACAACTGTCTCGCCTGCCGGAGATTTTCGACCAGCCCGACCTGGCGATCATGGACGACACGATCCCGAACGGCACCCATACCGTCCGGCGGACCGGGGATCATGGGCCGCTGGCCTTGTTCATTGCGCCGCGGGTGGATTTAAGCCTGCAAAGGCTGAAGCATTACACGGGGACGACGGCGGATCACTTCCAGAAGTTCGTCATTTTCACGAACTACCAATTCTATGTCGATGAGTTCATGCGCCTCGGGCAGGAGCTGATGTCCTATTCCGACGATGCCGACATCGCCAAGGAAAGAAGCAGGTATGCGTCCTTTGTCGAGCCGGGGAATGTCATCACCTATAACGCCAATCTCGATGGCGCCGCGCAAGGCAAGGCCGAGGGCAAGAAGATGCCGCGCCTGCCGCAAATGCCCGCCTACCACCTGCAGCGCACGGACGGGACGGGGATCACCCTGATTAACATCGGCGTCGGCCCGTCGAACGCCAAAACCATCACCGACCACGTGGCGGTGCTGCGCTCGCATACCTGGCTGATGCTGGGGCATTGCGCCGGCCTCAGGAATTCGCAAAAGCTCGGCGACTATGTGCTCGCGCACGGCTATGTGCGGGACGATAACGTGCTGGACCATGCTGTGCCGCTGTGGGTGCCGATACCGGCGCTGTCGGAAATCCAGATCGCGCTTGAAAAAGCCGTCTCGAAGGTGACTGGCCTTGACGATTACGAGCAAAAGAAAATTATGCGCACCGGCACGGTCGCGACGGTCAGCGACCGGAACTGGGAGCTGTGGGAGCAGAGAATCCCGATCCAGCGCCTGAGTCAGTGCCGCGCCGTGGCGCTCGACATGGAGTCGGCGACGATCGCCGCCAACGGTTTCCGATTCCGCGTGCCTTACGGAACCTTGCTCTGCGTTTCGGACAAGCCTTTGCACGGCCAGCTCAAGCTGCCGGGCATGGCCGACAAGTTTTACCGGGAGCGGGTGGACCAGCACCTGAAAATCGGCCTGATGGCGATGGAAAAAATCCGCGCCCTCGGCCACGGCCGCGTCCACAGCCGCAAACTGCGCAGCTTCAACGAAGTGGCGTTTCAGTAGTCATTACATTGTGTACGATAATTGACAGCACAGGATTGAAGAGGCGCTCAGGCGCTGATATCGACCGTCTTGCCGCGGTTCCGGTCGGAGGACTGCTGATCCTTGCCTGTCTTCTGGCCGCCCGCCTGGGTGCCGGCGGCGGGCGCCAGTTTGGATGTCGGTTCGCTTTTCGACACTGTATTGATCCGCGCGCCCTGATAGGCGGCTGCGGGCGGGTAGCTGGTCATTGAAGTGGTTACCATTTTCAAAGCACTCCCATATCATCTTGATTTAACCTATTCCAAGGGTAGCAGGGCAAGGTTAACAAGTTGTTAATATCGGGCTATTCCAGATCCTTGAAGGCGGGCAGGGAGAGGTATCTTTCCGCCATGCTGGGAACGATGACGACGATCATTTTTCCAGCCATTTCAGGGCGTTGGCCGACCTTCAGCGCCGCATGAATGGCAGCGCCGGAGGAAATGCCGACTGGGATGCCCTCGGTTTTAGCCGTATGGCGGCATATGAAAATGGCTTCATCGCTGCTGACCTTGAAAACTTCATCGATCAGCTTGACGTCCAGATTGTCCGGAATAAAGCCGGGGCCGATGCCCTGAATCTTGTGCGGCGTATGCGTACCGCCGGAGATGACCGGGCTCTCGGCG
>JAIOQI010000076.1 GCA_021413445.1 Alphaproteobacteria bacterium
CTTTTGCCGACCGCATGCTCATGGAGGGCGACCCCTTTTCCCTGATTGAGGGCATGATGATCGCCGCCATCGCCGTCGGCGCGACGCAAGGCTATATCTACCTGAGATCCGAATATCCCAATGCCGATAAAATTCTCCGGCAGGCGATTGAGATTGCTTATACGCAGGGCTATCTTGGCCGGGGTTTTGACCTCGAGATCCGCGTCGGCGCCGGGGCCTATATCTGCGGCGAGGAAACGGCCTTGCTGGAAAGCCTGGAGGGCAGGCGCGGGATGATCCGTTACAAGCCGCCGCTGCCCGCAATCAAGGGGCTGTTCGGGCAGCCGACCGTCGTGAATAACGTGATTACCCTGGCGACGGTGCCGTTTATTCTGGCGCAGGGGGCGGAAGCCTATCAAAAATGCGGCGCTGGAAAATCCCGCGGCACGCTGACGATACAACTGGCAGGCAATGTAAAATATCCCGGCCTTTATGAGCTGGATTTCGGCCTGCCTCTCAGGAAATTGCTGTACGATATTGGCGGCGGCACGGCCACCGGACGCCCGATTAAAGCCGTGCAGTGCGGCGGGCCTCTGGGCGCTTATCTGCATGAAAGCCAGTTTGATCTGCCGGTGACCTATGAGGATTTTGCCGGGCAGAAGGCGATGGTCGGCCATGGCGGCGTGGTTGTTTTTGACGACACCGTCAATATGGCCGAACAGGCGCGCTATGCCATGGAATTCTGCGCCGTGGAATCCTGCGGCAAATGCACGCCCTGCCGGATCGGCTCCGTGCGCGGCGTGGAAGTGATCGAAAAAATCATCGCCGGAAAAGACATGCAGGCGCATCAGGCATTGCTGGAAGAACTCTGCGAAACCATGGTGAGCGGCTCGCTCTGCGCCATGGGCGGCCTGACCCCTTCTCCGGTCTTGAGCGCGCTTAAATTCTGGCCGGAAGACTTCGGGCTGGCGCCGAAGAAGAAGGTGGCGTAAACATGACCCTTCTCAAAGAAAAAGATTACGGCACGCCGCTGTCCGCCTCACAAAAACAGGTGGCGCTGGAAATCGACGGGCGGAAAGTTTCGGTGCCGGAGGGCACTTCCGTGATGCGGGCGGCCTTTGAAGTCGGCATCGACATTCCCAAGCTTTGCGCGACGGACAGCCTGAAGCCTTTCGGTTCCTGCCGCCTCTGCGTTGTCGAGGTCGAGGGGCGCAACGGCACGCCCGGCTCCTGTCACACCGAAGTTGCCGCAGGCATGAAGGTGACGACGCACAGTGAAAGGCTGGCCCGGCTGCGCTCCAATCTCATGGAGCTTTACCTCTCCGACCATCCGGCGGACTGCCCAGCCTGTGCCATGGGCGAATGCGAGATCAAAGAGCTGGCAAAGAAAATCGGCGTCAAGGCCAACCGCTACGGGCTGGAGGGCAAGAACCACCTGCACGCCGCCAAGGACGAGAGCAACCCTTATTTCACCTTCGATCCCGCCCAGTGCATCGTCTGTTCGCGCTGCGTCCGCGCCTGCGAGGAGGTGCAGGGCACCTTTGCCCTGACAGTTGAAGGGCGCGGTTTTGATTCCGTCATCGCGGCCAGCCAGAATGATTCCTTCCTGAAATCGGAATGCGTTTCCTGTGGCGCTTGCGTCCAGGCCTGCCCGACCGGCGCGCTGCTGGAGAAATCCACCATCGAGCACGGTGCCGGCGACCAGACGGTGCTGACCACCTGCGCCTATTGCGGCGTCGGCTGCTCCTTCAAGGCGGAAGTCAAGGCTAAACAGGTCGTGCGCATGGTCCCGTTCAAGGACGGCAAGGCCAATGCCGGGCATTCCTGCGTCAAGGGGCGGTTTGCCTGGGGTTATGCGACGCATCCGGACCGCGTGCGCAGCCCGATGCTCCGCAAAAAAATCACCGACCCCTGGCGGGAAGTCAGCTGGGATGAGGCCTTGAAATATGCCGCCGGGGAATTCAAGCGCCTGCAGGAAAAATACGGCCGCAACGCCATCGGCGGCATCGCCTCCGCCCGCTGCACGATTGAAGAAACCTTTCTGGTGCAAAAGATGGTGCGTGCCTGCTTCGGCAACAACAACATCGACAATTGCGCGCGCGTCTGCCACTCGCCCACCGGCTACGGCCTGAAGGCCACGCTCGGCACCTCCGCCGGCACCCAGGATTTCGCCTCGGTCGATCATGCCGATGTCATCATGGTCGTGGGGTCTAACCCGCCGGAGGCGCATCCGGTCTTCGCCTCGCGCATGAAAAGGCGCCTGCGCGCCGGGGCGAAGCTGATTGTCATCGATCCGCGTAAAACCGGCATGGTGCGTTCGCCGCATATCGAGGCCGATTACCATCTCGCCCTGAAACCCGGCACCAATGTCGCCGTTCTGGATGCGATGGCCCATGTGATCGTGACCGAAGGCCTGGCCGACGAGGACTTCATTAAAAATCGCTGCGATGCTGACGGCTATGCGCTGTGGAGGGAATTCATCTCCGACAAACGCAATTCTCCCGAAGCGCTGGAAGAGCGCAGCGGCGTGCCGGCGGAGGACATTCGCGGCGCCGCCCGTCTTTATGCGGCGGCCGGCAATGTCGCGATCTATTACGGGCTGGGCGTGAGCGAACACAGCCAGGGCTCGGTCGGCGTGATGTGCCTGGCCAACCTCGCCATGGCGACCGGCAATCTCGGCCGCGAAGGCGTCGGCGTCAGCCCGCTGCGCGGCCAGAACAATGTCCAGGGTTCCTGCGACATGGGCTGCTTCCCGCATGAGCTGCCCGGCTACCGCCATGTTTCGGATGATGCGGCGCGGGCGGTCTTTGAAAAAGAATGGGGTGTTACCCTCGATAAGGAACCGGGGCTGCGCATTCCCAACATGATCGACACCGCCGTGATGGGGCAATTCAAGGGGCTCTATATCCAGGGCGAGGACCTGGCCCAGTCCGATCCCGACATCCAGTATGAAGCGGCGGGCCTCAAGGCCATGGAATTCGTCGTCGTGCACGATCTTTTCATGAATGAGACGGTCAAGTACGCCCATGTGTTTTTGCCGGGCGCTTCCTTCCTTGAAAAGGACGGCTGTTTTATCAATGCCGAGCGCCGGATCAACCGCATCCGCAAGGCCGTCGAACCCCTGGGCGGCAAGGCCGACTGGGAAGGCACGATGGGGCTGGCCAAGGCGATGGGCTATGACATGCATTACAACCATCCGTCCGAAATTCTTGATGAAATCGCCCGCACCACGCCGTCCTTCGCGGGCGTGAGCTACGAAAAACTGGACGAACTGGGCGGCATACAGTGGCCCTGCAACGCGGCGGCGCCCGCCGGGACGCCGGTCATGCACGTCGATCATATCGTGCGCAATCCGGGGATGTTCACCCTGACGGAGTATGTCCCGACCGAGGAAAAAACGACGCCGAAATTCCCGCTGCTCCTGACCACGGGGCGGATATTGTCGCAATATAACGTGGGCACCCAGACCCGCCGGACGGAAAACACGATCTGGCATCATGAGGACGTGCTGGAAATTCATCCCCATGACGCCGAACAACGCGGCATCCGCGAAGGCGACCTGGTATCGCTGCAGAGCCGCAAGGGGGATACGCACCTGCACGCCGTATTGTCGGAGCGCGTGCAGCCGGGTGTCGTCTATACCACCTTTCACTTTGCCGAAAGCGGCGCCAATGTGGTGACCACCGAATATTCCGACTGGGCGACGGAATGCCCGGAATATAAAGTCACGGCCGTTGAAGTGAAACTGACTCATAAGCTGTCCAACTGGCAGGAAGAGCGCAGCAAAGACCATGGTTAAGCCGCGCAAAGGGCATATCGAAGTGGATGCGCATTGCTGGCAGGACAATGCCGGCGCCGGCATCCGCCACAATATCGCGACGGAAGTGCCGGTCTCCCTTGTCTATAACGGGATCTCCTATGCGGTGATGATGGCGACGCCGGGGAATCTGGAGGATTTCGGCCTCGGTTTCAGCATCAGCGAAGGCATTATTCAGGGCCGGGACGAGCTGCTGGGCATCAGGGCCTTTCAGGAGGAGAAGGGCATTCTGCTGGCGATGGATATTCCCGGGGAGCGTTTTGCCAAAATCGCCCACCGCAAGCGCCGGATGACGGGGCGTACCGGCTGCGGCCTGTGCGGCGTGGAGAGCCTGGACGAGGCAATACGGTCCCTTCCGCCGGTTCAGGGGGAGATCAAAATTTCATCTCACGCCGTTTATAAAGCCTATGAAACCCTGCACGGGCTCCAGCCGGAAAAGCAGGCCACCGGCGCCGTGCATAGCGCGGCCTTCGTGGCCCCGGACGGGGAGATCAAGCTGGTGCGGGAGGATGTGGGGCGGCATAATGCGCTGGACAAGCTGATCGGCGCCGCCGTCAAGGAGAACATGGCTCCGGCCAGCGGTTTTATTCTGGTGACCAGCCGCTGCAGTTTTGAAATGGTCCAGAAGACGGTTTCTTTCGGCACGCCGGTATTGGCGGCGATTTCAGCGCCGACCACGCTGGCGGTTTCTTTGGCGGAAAAATCCCGCCTGACCCTGATCGCCCTGGCGCGCAGGGAAAAATTCATTGTTTTTGCACATCCGGAAAGGATCAGCGCATGAGCAGCCGGGCCGTCATGTCGGAAGACCGCATGCTGCACAAGGCAAACCAGATCGCCCTGAACTTCGCCCCCTATCCGCAGGCGCAGGCGGTGGAAAAAATCGCCGACCATCTCCGGAAATTCTGGACCCCGCCGATGCGGGAGCAACTGACGGCGTATGTCAACAGCGGCCGTGAAGGATTGCACGCGCTGGCGGTTGAAGCTGTAAAAAATCTTTAATTCCCAATTACGGTAACAAGCTGTACCAAAAGAGTCTTCTTTGTTTTCCTGAGCCGGTAAATATTCACGATTTTTCTGCATTTTTTTGATTTAAAACAAGCGGCGTTATGCTTCACTTGGATTCACCCTGGCCACCGGGCGGGTATTTTGAGGGGAGAATGCGGACAATGGGCATAAACGTGAAAACATCGGGCGCCGTTTCACAATATAACGATGATATTGTCAGGCTCTTTACGCTGGCGAGCGTGTTTTGGGCGATCGCGGGTTTCACGGTGGGCGTGTTGATCGCCTTGCAGCTCGCCTTTCCCCAGCTGAATTTCGAGCCTTACCTGAGCTTCGGCCGCCTGCGCCCCGTCCATACCTCGGCGGTCATTTTCGCTTTCGGCGGCAACGTGCTGTTTGCCACCAGCTACTTCGTCGTGCAGCGCACCTGCCAGACGCGGCTGTGGAACGATGCGCTGGCCCTGTTCACTTTCTGGGGCTACCAGTTTTTTATCGTCATTGCCGCGGTCGGATATCTCCTCGGCGTCAACCAGGGCAAGGAATATGCGGAGCCGGAATGGTATGCCGACCTGTGGCTGACGGCGGTGTGGGTCTGCTATCTGCTGGTTTTCCTGATGACGCTGAAGAACCGCAAGGAGCCGCATATATATGTGGCGAACTGGTTTTACCTGGCCTTCATCGTGACGGTCGCCGTCTTGCACCTGGTCAACAATCTCTCCCTGCCGCTCAGCCTGTTCGGCGCCGAGAGCTATGCGGTCTGGGGCGGGGTGCAGAGCGCGATGATCCAGTGGTGGTACGGGCATAACGCCGTCGGGTTCTTCCTGACGGCGGGATTCCTCGGCATGATGTATTATTTTGTGCCGAAACGGGCCAACCGCCCGGTCTATTCCTACCGCCTGTCCATCCTGCACTTCTGGTCGCTGATCTTCATCTATATCTGGGCGGGGCCGCACCATTTGCTTTACTCGGCGCTGCCGGACTGGGCGCAGACGCTCGGCATGACGTTCTCGATCATGTTGTGGATGCCCAGCTGGGGCGGCATGATCAACGGCATGATGACGCTCTCCGGCGCGTGGCACAAGCTGCGCGAAGACCCGGTGCTGCAATTCATGATCGTGGCGCTGTCCTTCTTCGGCATGAGCACGTTCGAGGGTCCTATGATGTCGATC
>JAIOQI010000083.1 GCA_021413445.1 Alphaproteobacteria bacterium
GGCCGCCGTAGCCGCCCAGGCTGATGCAGCCACTCAGTAAAAAGACGGCAAAAAGAACAAGAAAAATCTGCAGATTTGCGTATACTCTCAACAATGGAAGCTTCCTTACTTTTAAGGCACAAAAATGGACGAAACATTTGCGGGAACGGATTCAGGTCTCCCATCAGGTCTTTACATTATAGCCACACCGATTGGCAATATGGGAGATATTACGCTGCGGGCGCTGGAGGTATTAGGAAAAGTCGATGCGATTGCCTGTGAAGATACGCGCATCTCCGGCAAGCTGACGGCGCTTTACGGCCTGTCGGCGCAGAAAATCCCCTATCATGACCATAATGCGGCGGAGATGCGCCCCCGGCTGATCGCCATGCTGAAAGAGGGCAAGCGGCTGGCCCTGATTTCGGACGCAGGCATGCCGCTGATTTCCGATCCCGGCTACAAGCTGGTGGAGCAATGCGCGGCGGAAGGGCTGCCGATGACCTGCATCCCGGGGGCGAGCGCCTCGCTGGCCGCCCTGGTGCTGTCGGGGCTGCCGACCGATAAATTCCTTTTCGCCGGATTTTTGCCGCCCAAGTCCGCGGCGCGCAGAACCGCCCTGGCGGAGATCAAGGCCGTGGCGGCGACGCTGGTTTTTTACGAGACGGCGCCGCGCCTGGCGGACAGCCTGGCCGATATGCAGGAAATTCTCGGCGATCGCCCTGCCGCCGTGGCGCGCGCGCTGACCAAGAAGTTCGAGGAAGTGAAGCGGGGCCCGCTCTCGGCGCTGGTTGACTTTTATCAGGCCCACGGCGATCCCCGGGGGGAAATCGTGGTGGTGGTGGGCGCGCCGCGGGCGGATCAGGCGGAGAGCTGGACGGAAAAGACGCTGGACGATCTCCTCGTCCGGATGATGGACGAGCAGGGGATGAGCGTCAAGGACGCGGCGGCTTTTGTCGCGGCGAAGTCGGGGATTAAGAAAAGGGATGTCTATCAGCGCGCCCTGCTGCTGAGCCAGAAAAAGAAATAGCTATGAGGGTGGGAGGATGAGATGGCCGCGACCGGGTATCAAAAAGGGCTGTGGGCGGAATCTTTTGCCCGGCTTTATTTCCATCTGAAAGGGTACCGGGTGCTGGCGGAACGGTTTAAGACCCCCGTCGGCGAGATTGACCTAATCGTGAAGCGGGGGCGGCAGCTGGCTTTTGTCGAGGTGAAGCTGCGCGGAACGGCGGTCGAGGCGCTGGAGGCCGTTCATGCCCGCAACCGGGCCCGGGTGAGCCGCGCTGCGGAACTTTACCTTCAGAAGCATCCGGAGTACACTGGATACGAGCTGCGGTTTGACGCTCTGGTCCTGGCGCCCTATGCCTGGCCGCGTCATATCCGCAATGCCTGGTGACAGGACGATCTTGGGGAAGATCTTACGGGGGGAAAATGAATAACTCATTGAGGAGATGTAGCGGCGTTTTAGGTGTTGCGCTGCTGTTGTCCGGGTGCACCCCGGTCGGCATGGCGGTGGGCGGCGCTGCTTCGCTCGGTGTGGCTGCAGCGCAGGAGGGCGGCGTCCGCACAGCCGTGACCGACAGCGCGATCCAGCTGAAAATCACCGATCTGTGGCTCAAGCATGATTTCGACCTCTATCGCAAGCTGAGCCTGACGGTGAAAGAAGGCCGCGTGCTGGTGACAGGCGCGGTTCCCAATCCGGATATGCGGGTAGAGGCGATCCGCCTCGCCTGGCAGGCGGACGGGGTGCGGCAGGTGCTGAATGAAATCATGGTGGAAAACGGCGCCGGCATCACCGGTACGGTCTCGGACGGCTGGATCAGCAGCAACATCAAGACCCGGCTGCTGCTGGATAAATATATAGAGTCGATCAATTACAACATCGATACGGCGAACGGCACCGTCTATCTGATGGGAGTCGCCCAGGACCAGAAGGAGCTTGACCGCGTGATCGATTACGCGCGCAACACCAACCGCGTCGCCAATGTGGTGAGCTATGTCCGCCTGCGCTATCAGAATCCCGTCGGCACCCTGAATCCCGCCGTCAATTGATGGGGGACTCCGGACTGTTTCAGAATCCCGACGCGGCTTTTCAATACCTGCGCCGGGCGGGGAGCGCAGAAGATAAAGACATTGACCTTGCCGAGGCCGCCCTGGCGCTGGGGCTGATTTTCCTGCCCGGCCTGCATATCGACCGTTACCGCCAGCACCTCGCCCGGCTTGCCGAACAGGTCAGGGAAGAATTTGGGGCGCGCCTGCGCGCGAAGAAAAAAGACGCGCTGGAGCTGCGGGTGCAGGTTTTGCGCCAGGTCATTCACGGCGAGAACGGCTATCGCGGCGATGAAAAAAACGACGACGACATCCAGAACGCCAATTTCATCCGGGTGATCGAGCGCCGCCGCGGCCTGCCGGTATCCTTGGGCATCATTTATATTGTCCTTGCCCGCAAGATGGGCTGGGCATGCGACGGCCTCAGCTTTCCCGGGCATTTCATCATCCGCATGGAAAAGGACGGCGCGCGCGTCATCCTCGATCCCTTTAAAGAGGGGCAGGAGATGAATGCCGCCACGCTGCGGCAATTGTTGAAATCCATCGTCGGCAAGGCCGCCGAGCTTTCCCATAATTTCTATGATGCGGTTTCGAACCGCGAAATCCTGCTGCGCCTCGAAAACAGCCTGAAAAAACGCCTGATTGACCATGAAGATTACGCCCAGGCGATCATCGCCGCTGAAGCGATCGAGGCCTTTTCGCCGCAGGAATACCGCACTTACCTCGATAAAGGCGTGCTTTATGCCAAGCTGGGGCAAAAGCAGCCGGCGATCGCCGCGCTTGAGGCTTATATCGCCAAAACCCCCCATGCCCAGGAAAGGCACCAGGCCCTGCTTTTGCTGCAACAAATAAAAGCCACGCCGGATTGACCACCCGGTCATTACCGACTAAGGTGTAATACGCTGTTTGTTCATTCTTTTGAAAGGGTTGTCACCATGGTTCTCATTACTTTAGCTTTTCTTCTGGCTTTCACCGCTCTTTATCTCAGCAAATCTTTGGAAAAAAAGCCCGAGTTTGTCACCAAGGCTGTCGAAAAAATCAGCGCCAATCTTGATACGGTCGCCCTGGCGGGCGTGGTCTATGGCCTGGTCGCCGCCATCCTGGCGCTCATCATGGTCAGCGGCGGCGGCATGTTCCTCCGCTTTGTCGGCAACATCCTGATCGTGCTGATGGCGCTGCCCTTCGTCTTCGAACAGCAACTGCCGAAGTTCAAGGAAAAAATCAATCCGGCCATCATCGAAGAAATCAGAAAAGTCATCGGCAAGATCTCGAAGCAGGAAAAATACGTCGGCTATGCAGGCGCTGCTGTCAGCGTGCTGCTGTTCGCGATCGCCTTCAGCTAAGATTTAAAACTTAGTCCTTGCTCACGATTTTTGCGGGCGTCCCGACAACGGTGACGCCCGCAGGCACATCACCGACCACGGTGCTGCCCGCTGCCACGCGCGCGTTTGCGCCGATGTCAACCGGGCCCAGAATCGTTGAGCCGGCGCCAAGCCAGACGCCTTTGCGGATTTTCGGGTGACGGTCGCCGCCGGACTTGCCCCGACCGCCGAGGGTGACGCCGTGCCAGAACAGCACATTATCTTCCACCACCGCTGTTTCACCGATGACGATGCCGGTGGCGTGGTCCATCATCACGCCCTGCCCGATTTTTGCCGCCGGATGGATATCGACGCCGAACAGGTCGGAGATGCGGTTTTGAAAATAGAGCGCCAGGGTCTTGCGCCCCTGCTCCCACAGCCAGTGGCTGACGCGGTGGGATTGCAGGGCATGAAAGCCCTTGAAGAAAAGGAACGGCGTAAGGAAGTCGTGCGCCGCGGGATCATTCTCCTTGATCGAAATCAAATCATATTGCGCAGATTTTTCCAGCTGCGGTTCCGCGCGGTGGGCCGCTGTGAAAATCTCCATGAGGTCTGATGCCGAGACGTTGGCGGAAGCCAGTTTTCCGGACAATATTTTTCCAAGCGCAGCGCCAAGGCTTTCCGCCGACAAGATGCTGTTCGTCACCAGCGCGGCCAGTGCCGGTTCCGCGGCGGCAACGGTTTCCGCCGCGGCGCGGAGGCTCGGCCAGATCGTTGCGGCGTCCGGGGGCGGTGCTGAATGTGCGTGCGTCGTCATACCGGATATGATAGTAAAGTCTTACGGGATTGGAAGTACAAATAAAGGTTGTTATGGTGAATTATGAGTGATGTCCTCAAGCTCATCGGCAATACGCCCCTTGTTGAAATCAGGAACTTCGATACCGGCCTTTGCCGTTTGTTCGTCAAGCTTGAATCGCAGAACCCCGGCGGCTCGATCAAGGACCGCATCGCGCTGGGCATGATCGCCGCAGCGGAGAAAGACGGTGCGCTCAAGCCCGGCGGCACGATCATCGAGGCGACCGCCGGGAATACCGGCCTCGGCCTGGCGCTGGTGGCGGCGCTCAAGGGTTACAAGATCATCATCGTCATGCCGGACAAGATGTCGCGGGAAAAGGCCCTGCACTGCAAGGCGCTGGGGGCGGACGTGCACATGGCGCGCTCCGACGTCGGCAAGGGGCATCCCGAATATTACCAGGACGTGGCCGAGCGCATCGCGCGGGAAACCGGCGCCTTCTACGTCAACCAGTTCGCCAACCCGGTGAATACCTTGACCCATGAAACGACCACCGCGCCGGAAATCTGGGAGCAGATGGAGCATGACGTCGATGCCGTCGTCTGCGGGGTCGGCTCCGGCGGCACCCTGACGGGGCTCGGCAATTTCTTCAAGCGCGTCAGCCCGAAAACGGAAATGGTCCTGGCCGATCCGGCCGGCTCCATCCTCGAGCCGCTGGTCAACCGCGGCGAGAAAATCCAGCCCGGTTCCTGGGTGGTGGAGGGCATCGGCGAGGATTTTATCCCGCCCATTCTCGACTTGTCGCTGGCTAAAAAGGCCTACAGCATCACGGATGAGGAAAGCGTCGGCACGGCGCGGGCCCTGCTGCTGAAGGAAGGCATCCTGGCCGGGCCTTCCTCGGGCACCCTGTTTGCCGCCGCGCTGCGCTATTGCCGCGAACAGAAAACGCCAAAGCGCGTGGTGACCCTGGTCTGCGACCGCGGCGACAAATATCTGTCCAAGACCTTCAGCGATTTCTGGATGACGGAGCAGGGCTTCACCAAACGCGAAAAGACCAACACCGTCGAGGACCTGATTATCCGCCGCCACGACCAGAACGACACCGTCATCGTCCGGCCGAACGACACGCTGCTGACGGCGTACAAGCGCATGCGCGTGGCGGATGTGTCGCAGCTGCCGGTGGTCGATGAGCGCAACCATTTTATCGGCATCGTCGATGAAGCCGCGCTGCTCGACTATATGGCGCGGGCGAAGGATTCCATGCATCTCGATGTCGCCGTCAGGGACATCATGCGCGCGGCGGAGCCGAAGCTGCCCAAGACCGCCAGCCTCGACGAGGCCGCCGCGCTGCTGCAAAAATCCTCCCGCATCATCATCACTGACGGCGAGACGCTGCTGGGGATGGTGACCCGCGTCGATCTCCTCAACCACTTTGTCCTGAAGGCGCAATCCCGATGAGCATCAGCAATTCCAAAGCGAAGTTTTCCACCCGCTGCATCCACGCCGGGCAGTCGCCGGACCCCACCACCGGCGCGGTGTCGATGCCGATTTACGCCACCTCCACTTACGCGCAATCGGCGCCCGGCGAGCATAAGGGTTACGTCTATGCCCGCGGCCACAACCCCACCCGCCACGCCTTCGAGCGCTGCCTCGCCGACCTGGAAGACGGGATGGCGGGTTATGCCTTCGGCTCCGGCCTCGCCGCCACGGACGCGGTGCTCGACCTGCTGCCCGCGGGCGCGCATATGATCGCCTCCGATGATTTGTACGGCGGCAGCTACCGCCTGTTTGAAAAGGTCAGGAAGCAATCCTCCGGCCTGACGGTTTCTTATGTCGATATGACGGACACCAAAAAACTGGAAGCGGCGCTGCAACCTCACACCAAAATGCTCTGGGTCGAGACGCCGACCAACCCGCTGCTGAAACTGGCCGATCTCGGGATGCTGGCGGGTTTCGCCAAGAAACATCAGCTGCTTTATGTGGTTGATAACACTTTTGCGACGCCGCAGATCCAGCGCCCCCTCGCGTTCGGCGCAGATATCGTCATCCATTCCGTTACCAAATATATCGGCGGCCATTCCGATATTATCGGCGGCGCAGTGGTGGTGGGCGACAACAAGGATTTAAGCGACCGCCTCAAGTTCATCCAGAACGCGACTGGCGGCATCCTTAGCCCGTTCGACAGTTTCCTCGGCCTGCGCGGTGTCAAGACGCTGGACGTGCGGATGGAGCGGCATTGCTCAAGCGCGCTGAAGATCGCCGCCTGGCTGGAAAAGCATCCGAAGATCGAGAAAGTCTTTTATCCCGGCCTGCCCAGCCATCCGCAGCACGCGCTGGCCAAAAAACAGATGCGCGGCTTCGGCGGCATGATTACGGCGGTGATGAAGGGCGATATTGACGCGGCGCGGCGCATGCTCTCGGCCTGCAGGATCTTCACCCTGGCGGAAAGCCTCGGCGGGGTCGAAAGCCTGATCGAGCACCCGGCGATCATGACCCACGGCTCCATCCCCAAGGACCAGCGCGAAAAACTCGGCATCAGCGACGGGCTGATTCGCCTCTCGGTCGGCATCGAGGATGCGGACGACCTGATCGCCGACCTCGGCGCGGCGCTGGCAACCGCGTAAAACTTGCTTTTTCCGCCCAAAGCGGCTAAAACAGGCAAAATTTCATTTTAAGGACAGGAGTTTCAAATGACGGCAGGTCAATACGCTTATGTGATGAAAGGTCTGAGTAAAACTTATCAGGGCGGCAAGAAGGTGCTCGATAATATCTTTCTCAGTTTTTATCCGGGGGCGAAGATCGGCGTCCTCGGACCGAACGGATCGGGTAAATCGACGCTGCTGAAAATCATGGCCGGCGTGGAAAAGGAATTTAACGGCGAGGCGTGGTCCGGTGAAAACATCAGCATCGGCTACCTGCCGCAGGAGCCGCAGCTAAACCCCAACAAGACGGTGCAGGAAAACGTGATGGAGGCGCTGGCCGACATCAAGGCGCTGCTCGACCGCTATAACGCCATCAGCGAGAAATTCGCCGAGCCCGACGCCGATTTCGACACCCTGCTCGCCGAGCAGGGCGAGCTGCAGACCAGGATCGAGGCCCTTGACGGCTGGAACCTCGACCGCACGATCGAGATCGCCATGGACGCGCTGCGCTGCCCGCCCGGCGACATGCCGGTCACCAATCTTTCCGGCGGCGAAAAACGCCGCGTCGCGCTGTGCAGGCTGCTGCTGGAAAAGCCGGACTTGCTGCTGCTCGACGAGCCGACCAACCACCTGGACGCGGAATCGGTGGCCTGGCTGCAGCGCCACCTCGCGGAATACAAGGGGACGATCGTGATGATTACCCACGACCGCTACTTCCTTGACAACGTTACCGGCTGGATTTTGGAACTCGACCGCGGCTCCGGCATCCCTTACGAGGGCAACTACACCGGCTATCTGGAGAAAAAATCCAAGCGTCTCGAGCAGGAGGGACGCGAACAGGAGGCGCGGCAGAAATCGCTGTCCCGCGAGCTGGAATGGGTGCGCCAGTCGCCGAAGGCCCGCCAGAGCAAGTCCAAGGCCCGCATCACCTCTTATAACAACCTGCTGGAAGAAAGCAAAAAATACGAAAAGACGCGCACCGCGCAGATCGTCATCCCGGTGCCGCCGCGCCTGGGCAACACCGTGGTCGATGCCGAGAACCTCTCCAAGGGCTACGGCGACCGGCTGTTGTTCGACAACCTCAGCTTCCGCCTGCCGCCGGGCGGCATCGTCGGCGTCATCGGCCCGAACGGCGCCGGCAAGACCACGCTGTTCCGCATGATCGCCGAAGGGGAAAAACCGGATTCCGGCACGCTGGTGGTCGGGGAGACGGTCAAGCTGGGCTACGTCAACCAGAGCCGCGACAGCCTCGATGCCGGCAAGAACGTCTGGGAGGAGATCTCCGGCGGCGTCGATATCCTGACGCTGGGTGAGCGCGAAATGCCGTCCCGCGCCTATGTCGGCTCTTTCGGCTTCCGCGGCGCGGACCAGCAGAAAAAAGTCGGCGCCCTTTCCGGCGGGGAGCGCAACCGCGTGCATCTGGCCAAGATGCTGAAGGAAGCCGCGAACCTGCTGCTGCTCGACGAGCCGACCAACGACCTCGATACCGAAACGCTGGCGGCGCTGGAAGACGCGCTGGAGAACTACGCCGGCTGCGCGGTCATCATCTCCCATGACCGCTGGTTCCTGGATCGAATCGCCACCCATATCCTGGCCTTTGAAGGCAACAGCCAGGTGGTGTGGTTTGAGGGTAATTACGAGGATTACGAGAAGGACCGCCACCGCCGTCTGGGGCTGGAGGCTGACCAGCCGCACCGCCTCAAATACCGCCCGTTGCGGAAGGCGGGCTAGTTAAAGATAACACATTGTTTTTGTTCAGTATATTTATATTGACATAATAACAGAAACCCAATACAATCTTACGTATTGCGATAATTGAGTCGCGGGTCATCTTTGGGAGTCAGCATGCCATCCAGCCATCCTCACGATACAAACCGTTCCCCTCAGCAAGACAAAATTGTCGGCATCCTGGTCCGGAACAATGGCCAGCTCAAGCTCAAGCCCTGCAACAAGAAAAAAACCGGCGAATTTTATGATCTGAAGGCGGGCGCCCTGAACGGCGCTGTGGAAGGCGACGTCATCGTGGCCATGCCCCAGTCCGGCGGCGGGCAGCTGGTGGTGAAACGCATTCTTGGAAAAAAAGACAGCCCCGGCATCCTCAGCCTGATTAGCCTTTACGAACAAGGCCTGTCCGAAGAATTTTCCCAAGCCGCCAAAAATGAATTAAATACATTGCCGGTCGTTGACCTGCAGGGGCGCGAAGATTTGCGCAATGTTCCGCTGGTGACGATCGACGGCGCCGACTCGCGCGACTTCGACGACGCGGTGTTCGCGGAAAAAACCGCCGACGGCGGCTTCCACCTGATCGTCGCCATCGCCGATGTCGCCTGGTATGTCCGTCCCGGCAGCGGGCTGGACAAGGATGCCTACGCGCGCGGCAACTCCACTTATTTCCCGGACCGCGTCGTGCCGATGCTGCCCGAACATCTTTCCAACGGCCTGTGCTCGCTGAAACCCAATGAAGACCGCGCCTGCCTGGCTTTCCATCTCTGGATCGACAGCCAAGGCAACCTGACCAAGCAGGAAGTGGTGCGCGGCCTGATGCGCTCCGCCGCCCGCCTCACCTATGAGCAGATCCAGAAGGCGAAAGACGGCCAGCCGGATCACGTCACCGGCCCGCTGATGAACAATGTGGTTACGCCCCTTTATGCCGCCTATGATGTCCTGCGCCAGGCGCGCGGCCTGCGCGGCGCCATGGACATGAACATTCCCGAGAGCAAGGTCGCCATCAACGACAACGGCGGCGTCGCCGACGTGAAAAAATCCGTCCGCTATGAAAGCTGCCGGGTGATCGAGGAATTCATGGTGCTGGCCAATGTCGCCGCCGCCAGGGCCCTGGAAAGCAAGCAGGCGCCCTGCGTCTATCGCGTGCACGACCGCCCTTCCGCCGAACTGGTGGAAGACCTGCGCGGATATGTCAGCTCCTTTGGCTTGAAGCTGCCGGAGGGGGAAATCAAGAGCGCGGACGCCTTCAAGGATGTCCTGGAAAAAGCAGCCGGGATGCCCGAGGGTCAGCTGATTATCAGCGCCATCATGCGCATTCAGGCGAAAGCCATTTACGACACGCTGAACATCGGCCATTTCGGGCTGGCGCTGAAAGAGTACGCGCATTTCACCTCGCCGATCCGCCGCTATGCCGACCTGCTGGTCCACCGCAGCCTGATCGATGCCTTCAACCTGGGCGCCGGCGGTCTGGATGTCACCCAGAAAGCAAACATCACCGACATGGCCAAGCATATCTCCGCGACCGAGCGCCTGTCGGACAAGGTTGTCCGCGCCGCGCACGACCGCTTTGCCGCCGCCTTCCTTTCCGCACAGGTCGGCCAGACCTTCACCGGCCGCATCACCACGGTGACCAAATCCGGCCTGTTTGTCAGGCTGGACAAGGCCGGCACCGAAGGCTTGCTGACGATGCGCAACCTGCCCAATGACTATTACGAGCTGGATAAGGACAAGCACATGCTCAAAGGCCGCGACCA
>JAIOQI010000084.1 GCA_021413445.1 Alphaproteobacteria bacterium
GCCTGATCCGGCGGCGGAAAACCCCGTGCATGTAAAGGCCGTAGCCGACCGTGCCGATCGCCGCCGCCAGCCCGCCGATGATTTCCTTTTCCGTCATGCGCCTCCGGCCTTTCATCATGAGTATAGGCTTTCCTTTGCGCCGGAGAAAGCCTAACATCTGGCAAAATCAAGGAGCCCCGCATGTCCATCAAATCCATGCCCCGCAGCGTCGTCGTGCTCGGCTTTGTCAGCATGTTCATGGATATTTCCTCGGAGATGATCCACGGCCTGCTGCCGGTGTTCATGGTCTCGGTCTTAAGCGTCAGCGCCCTCTCGGTCGGCATCATCGAAGGCATCGCCGAAGCGACCGCCTCCATCACCAAAATCTTTTCCGGCGTGGTCAGCGACTGGATCGGCAAGCGCAAGCCCCTGGTCCTGCTCGGCTACGGCATGGCCGCCCTCACCAAGCCTCTGTTCCCGCTGGCAGAGGGGATCGGCGCCATATTGACCGCGCGCTTCATCGACCGCATCGGCAAGGGCATCCGCGGCGCGCCGCGCGACGCCCTCATCACCGACCTAGTGCCGAAAACCCTGCATGGCGCCGCCTTCGGCCTGCGGCAGTCGATGGACACCATCGGCGCTTTCGTCGGGCCGGCCATCGCGATGGCGCTGATGTTTTACTCGCTGGACAATTACCGCATGGTGTTCTGGCTGGCCGTCATCCCCGCCTTCATCGCCGTCGCCTGCATCATTTTCGGCGTCGAGGAGCCGGAGAAAAAACCAGCCGGCAAAAGCAAGCCCTTCCCGATCCAGAAAAGCGAACTGGTCAAGCTGCAAAAACCGTTCTGGCTGGTGGTGGCCTTCGCTGCGGCCTTCACGCTGGCGCGGTTCAGCGAGGCGTTTTTGCTGCTGCGCGCAGACAACCTCGGCCTGGCCGCCGGGCTCACCCCGGCCATCCTGATTACCATGAATATCGTCTATGCCGGGAGCGCCTATCCCATCGGCAAGCTTTCCGACCGCATCGGCAGGTTCGCCCTGCTGGCGGGCGGCATTTTCCTGCTCATCGTCGCCGACCTGCTGCTGGCTTTCGGCGACAATCTCTATTGGGTCTTTGCCGGATCGGCGCTGTGGGGGCTGCATATGGGCATGACCCAGGGGTTGCTGGCGGCGCTGGTCGCCGACACCGCGCCAGCGGAACTGCGCGGCACGGCGTTTGGCATGTTTCACCTGCTGACCGGGGTCATCCTGCTCATCGCCAGCGCCCTCGCCGGCTGGCTATGGATGGTGCACGGCCCCGCCGAAACCTTCCTCGCCGGGGCGGTTTTTGCCGGAATCTCCCTCGCCGGATTCGCCCTCCTGCGCGGCAAGTACTTGAAATAGCAGCAGAAATATTATTTCCTTGTCATTTTGTAAAATACCTGTATGGTGGCCCCTGAGTTTAGAGAACTCTATGCCTTACGCATTTTGACCGCGCAATAAATACAATAACGAAACGCACGGTCAGTCATATCGCAAGACGGTATGAATGAAAGCAGTGCACGCGCGCCCTTCTTTCCCCGCATTTGTCAAAGAGTTGCAAAACGCTCTTTCCCTCCATCATGGTGATGTGGGGATGACGACATATGCTTATGAAAGATATTATCACATGACAACATTCGAATCGCTGGGACTCCCGGCATCCATCCTCGCCGCAGTCAAAAAACTCGGCTTCACCGCACCGACCCCGATCCAGGCGCAGGCCATCCCGCTGGCGATGCAGGGCCGCGACGTGCTGGGTTCCGCCCAGACCGGCACCGGCAAGACCGCCGCCTTCGGCATCCCGCTGATCGCCAGGCTGCTGGCCAACCCGCGCAGCATGGGCATCATCATGACGCCGACCCGCGAACTAGCCGCGCAGGTGCTTTCGACCCTGCACCCGCTGCTCGTCGGGCAACGCGACATCCGCACCGCCCTGCTCATCGGCGGCGAAGCGATGCCGCGGCAATACCAGCAGTTGCGCCAGAGCCCGCGCATCATCGTCGGCACCCCGGGGCGCATCAACGACCACCTCGAGCGCCGCAGCCTGAATCTCTCCAACGCCGACTTCCTGGTGCTGGACGAAACCGACCGCATGCTCGACATGGGCTTCGGCATCCAGATCGACCGCATCCTGCAATACATGCCGAAACAGCGCCAGACGCTGCTGTTCTCCGCCACCATCCCGCCGGAAATCGAAAAGCTGGCGCATAAATACCAGAACAAGCCGGAACGCATCGCCGTCGGCTCCAGCAACGTGCCCATCGCCAAGATCAAGCAGGAACTGCTGCACATGAGCGAAGGCGACAAGTACCAGCAGCTGATCGGCCAGCTCCATGAGCGCAAAGGCTCGATCCTGGTGTTCGTCAAGACCAAGCACGGCGCCAAGCGCATGGCGGAAAAGCTCAGCCGCGAGGATTTCAAGGCCGACACCATCCACGGCAACCTCAACCAGAACAAGCGCGACCGCGTCATCCAGTCTTTCCGCGACAAGAGATTCCGCGTCCTGGTGGCGACCGATGTCGCCGCCCGCGGCCTCGACATTCCGCACATCGAGCACGTCATCAACTACGACCTGCCGCAATGCGCGGAGGACTACATCCACCGCATCGGCCGCACCGCGCGCGCCGGCGCCGAGGGCTGCGCGGTCGCCTTCATCACCCCTTCCGACGGCAGGCTGTGGCACGCCATCCATAAACTGATGAACCCCGGCGACAAATCGCCCATGCCGCGCACCAACGACCGTCCGCAAAATAAACGCGGGCGCGGCGGCTTCGGCGGCGGAAAATTCGGCGGCGGAAAGAAATTCGGCGACCGGAAGTTCGGCGGCGAGAAAAAATTTGACGGCGACAGAGCTGAAGGCCGCCGTTTTGAACCAAGCGGCGACAGGCCGGAAAGATCCGAACCGCGCCGTTTTGACGGTGAAAAGGTGCGCCGTTTCGACAGCAAAACCGCTGAGCCGAGAAGCTACGTGCGGACCCCCGCCTTCAAAAGCAAGTCCCGCCCGGATAGCCGCTCCGAACGTCCCGCACAGGGACAGCGCCGTTACAGCGCGTAAGAGCTTGATTTAACTAATAAAAACCCTCTCCCGTGAACAGGAGAGGGTTTTTTAATTGACATAATACAAAAAATAGGATAGAGTAGTTACTCATTGATAGCCGGGGATGGCGCAGTTAGTTAACGTTAAGAAGAGAGCGGAAGCATGGAACAAAAAACAATAGATCGTTTTCTTTCCGCCTTTATTGGCGCCGGCCTTGGGGTCATTGCGACGGCTGTTGCCGTTTTTACCGGCATTGTTGCGGCTTCGGTCGCCGTGGCCGGTGTGGTTGCCGTAGCCCTGGTTCCTTCCATTTTGCTTGCCGCGACTGCCGCTTACCGGCTGGAAAAAGGGGCTTTCAGGCCGATCACCGCCGTTGTCAGCGGTTTAGCAGTGTTGCTGAGCGGCATGGGCATGGGGTATAGCATAAGAAAACTTCCCGCGCACCAGCACACCACCGATAAAGCGCCTATTGAAAATACCAGGAGCGTCTCCTTCCTCGATCATAAGGACGGTTTCAACGCCGCCGCGCGGAACGGCAAAAAAACGCTGGTGCTGACGGCGAAGGACTTCTCCCGCGCGCCGGCCACCGCCGCAAAATCGCTGACGGCATAACAAAACCCCTACGGCATAAACTGTTCTTTGATAATGCGCTCGTCGAGGTTCATCTCCGGGTCGAAGAGCAGGGAAATCTCGATGCTTTCATCGCGCCAGACTTCCACCGTCTCGACATCGCGGATTTCGGTGAAGTCGGCGACGGCGCTGACCGGGCGGTTGGGCGCCTCAAGGATATCGAAGGAAATCCGCGATGATTGCGGCAGCAGGGCGCCGCGCCAGCGGCGCGGGCGGAAGGCGCTGATCGGCGTCAGGGCCAGGATGGCGGCGCTGAGGGGGATGATCGGGCCGTGGGCGGAGAGGTTATAGGCAGTGCTGCCCGCCGGCGTGGCGACGATAATCCCGTCGCAGATCAATTCCTCAAGGCGCACCACGCCGTCAATTTTAATCCTGAGCTTGGCGGTCTGGCGGGTTTCGCGCAGCAGCGACACTTCGTTCATGGCCAGCTCGTTGAGCACCTGCCCCGCCATCGTTTTCACTTTCATGCGCAGGGGATTGATCTTGACCGGATGCGCGTTTTTCAGGCGCTCCAGCAGCGCCTCCTCGCGGTACTTGTTCAGCAGGAAGCCGACCGAGCCGCGGTTCATCCCGAACACCGGCTTCTTGTGCTTCACGCTGTCATGCAGGGCGCGCAGCATCGAGCCGTCGCCGCCGAGCGCCACAACCACATCGGCCTTTTCCAGCGGCGTGTCGCCGTAAATGCCGGTCAGGGTTTTTTGGGCCTGCTGCGCCTGGGGCGTATCCGCCGAGAAAAAATGCGCTTTCATATTACGGATTTCATCTTATGAGTAAGTCCCGACCTTGACGGACCCAGGGCTGAAGGGCGACGTCTTCGCCTCGATATCGAAGGCATGATTCATCGGCCCGGCGGCGCCGCCGAAGGCCGGCGCGTGCAGCATGGCCTGATGCATGAAATCCAGCGCCCGTTCAATGGCCGAAAAAACGTCAAACTTCTGCGCCAGGCTGACCGTGATGGCGGAAGACAGCGTGCAGCCCGCGCCCAGCGTGCGCCGGGTCTTGAGCATCTGGCGTTCGTAAATGCGCTCTTCATCCGCCGTCGCCACCAGGTAAACGACCTTGTCGCTGACGGCCTGCCCGGCCTTGAGCAGGACGGTCTCGGCGCCCAGCGTCCGCATCATGTCGGCGGCATGGCGCATGTCGTCGATGTCGCGGATGGTCATGCCGGTCAGCAGTTCCGCCTCGCGTTTGTCGGGGGTCAGCACGGCCGCCCGTATCAGGAGGCGGCGCTTGATGGCCGCGATGGCCGCTTCGCCCATGAACCTGCCGCCGTTACGCAGCACGATGGACGGGTCAACGACCACGGGAATATTTTGATGCTGGTATTCGTCCAGCACATCGGCCACGGCATTGATGATTTCCTCGTTGATGAGGTAGCCGGTCTTGATGGCGTCGGCGCCGACATCCTCCAGCACCGCGCGCATCTGCTGCACCACGAGGGACGGCTCCAGTACATGCATATGCCGGATGCTCCTGGTGTCCTGCGCCGTGATGGCGGAGAGGGCCGCCGCCGCATAACCGCCGAGCGCCATGATCGTCTTGATATCCGCCTGGACCCCGGAGGCCCCGCTGGAGTCCGATTCAGCTACCGTCAATACTCTTTCCGTCATTTGCGATCCCCCGCGCCCCGTCAATCCCCGCCGATTCGGCGGGTGACTACCTGTCCTGCAATTCTACAAAATCGCACAACTCCTGGACAACAGCTTTCACGAGTTTTTCGTCATCCCCCTCGGCCATGACGCGAATCAGGGGCTCGGTGCCGGATTTCCGCACCAGAATACGCCCGTATTCGCCCATCTTCATTTCAGCTTTATGGATGGCGTCGAGCATCGGCTTGCCTTCCAGCTCTATTTTTGTCTTATAACGGACATTTTTAAGAAGCTGCGGCACCGGGCTGAAGACCCGGCAAATGTCGCTGACCGGTTTTCCATTTTGCCCGACCACCACCGCCAGGACCTGCAACGCGGCGATCAGCCCGTCGCCGGTCGTGCTGTAGTCGCCGAGGATGATATGGCCGGACTGCTCGCCGCCGATATTGTAATTATTGACGCGCATGTGATCGACGACATAGCGGTCGCCCACCGGCGTCCGCTTCAGTTCAAGCCCCATCTCCTTCAAAAATCTTTCCAGCCCGAGGTTGGACATGACGGTCGAAACCACGCCGCCGCCCTTGAGCTGGCCGCTGTGCTGCCAGGCGCGGGCGATCAGCGCCATGATCTGGTCGCCGTCCACCACCTGCCCCTTTTCATCGCAGAGGATCAGGCGGTCGGCATCGCCGTCCAGCGCAAAGCCGATGTCGGCGCCGTGCCTGAGCACCGCTTCCTGCAGCAGCGCCGGAGCGGTCGCGCCGCAGTCCTTGTTGATATTGGTGCCGTCGGGCTGCACGCCGATGGCGACCACTTCCGCGCCCAGTTCGTAGAAAATGCGCGGCGCGACTTTATAAGCGGCGCCATGCGCGCAATCGACCACGATTTTCAAGCCCTCCAGGCGCATGCCCTTCGGGAAGGTGTTCTTGACGTACTCGATATAGCGCCCGCTGGCGTCATCGAGGCGGCTGGCGCGGCCCAACTCGGGTGACGTCGCCAGTTCTTTGGTCAGCGTCTGCTCCATCAGGCGCTCGATCTGCAGCTCGACGTCGTCGGACAGCTTGTAGCCATCCGCGCCGAACAGCTTGATGCCGTTGTCCTGATAGCCGTTATGCGAGGCCGAAATCATCACGCCGA
>JAIOQI010000008.1 GCA_021413445.1 Alphaproteobacteria bacterium
CGGCGACAGGCGGTAGAGCAGCGATAAAATCATGGTGTTGACGGCGACCGATTTCCCCGAGCCGGTGGTGCCGGCGACCAGCAGGTGCGGCATGCGGGCGAGGTCGGCGATCACCGGCTCGCCGGCGATGTTCTTGCCCAGCACCAGCGGCAGGCGGCAGGCGGTTTTCTCGTAATCCCTTGAGGCCAGCATCTCCTTAAGGAAGACCGTTTCGCGCTTGGCATTCGGCAGCTCGATGCCGATGACGTTCTTGCCCGGCACGACGGCGATGCGCACGGAGACGGCGCTCATCGAGCGGGCGATGTCGTCGGAGAGGCCGATGACGCGGGAGGTCTTGGTGCCGGGTGCCGGCTCCATCTCATACAGGGTGACGATGGGGCCGGGGCTGACCTTCAGGATGTCGCCCTCGACGCCGAAATCATGGAGGGTGGATTGCAGCATCTCGGCGTTTTTCTGCAGCGCCGCCTCGTCCAGTCTGTAGTTCCCGGGATTGACGCGGTCTTCCAGGATGTCGAGCGACGGCAGCTGCCATTCCTCGTCGGAGGTGCGTAAATCGAGTTTTTTCTGGCGGTCGTCCCTGGCGGAGGCGGTTTTGGTTTTTTCCGGGCGCGGGGCGACGATGGGTTTGCGCGGCGCGGCGGACAGCGTGGGGTCGATGTCGCCGGCAGGCTGTTCCGGACCGAAGGAGGAGTCCTCTTTCAGGCGCACGCGGATTTTGCGCGGCGGCGCGCCGTCCGACGTATGCCGGCTGTGCCAGCTGCTGAAGCGTGTCCAGAAACCCGCGGCGGCGGCGCGCAGCGTCGCGGCTTTCTCGTGGGTGTGGCCGAAGCCCGCCGCCCATTCGCGGAAGCTGACGCCCAGCGCGAGCAAATAACTGACCGTGAAAATGCAAAGGGATGCCGCCGCCACAAAGACGAAGGCGGTGGCGCCGAGCCAGCCCTGCAGGTGGTTGCCGATCGTGGTGAAAATCAGGGCCCCGGCGCTGCCGCCCAGATAGGAACCGATCCCCCAGGAGTCAAACGACGGGATGCGTGCCAGCGCGATGGCGCCGCTGAGGACGGCCGCCACCAGCAGCGGTATCCTGGCGCCCAGATGGTTGAGCGGCTTGCGGGCGAGGATGCGGTATCCCCACACCATGAAGGCGAGGGCGAAAAAATAGGACGACAGGCCGAGCGTCTGCAGCAGCATATCGGCAACATAAGCGCCGAAGCGGCCAAAGATGTTGTGGACGCTGCCGGATGAAACCGTGTTGAAAGAGGGGTCTTTGGCGTTGAAGGTGAAGAGCATCAGCGCCAGGCAGCTTCCCGCCGCCGCCAGCACGCCGCCGCCGAGGTCCGTCAGGCGGTTGGCAATGAAACTTTGCATGGAGGCCGGCAGCAGCGGCAGGGCGTTCGTTTTTTGGACTTTAAATTTGCGCGACGAGGCGCGTGAGAAAAATGCCATCGATACCCCCCAGCCTTTTTGAAAACCCTGAAAACGACCCAGCTGTTATACTAGCGTATTTTCAGGGAAGTGGGAACTCCGCAGAGCTGAGGGAAGGTCTTATGCAAGGCGGCGATAAGGTTTTGTTACTTATTTGCCGTAGAGCCTTCATCCCCGATGTCGAGGACGCCCATCGGGTCTTTCTCGACGAGGTCGGCAACCTGTTCATAAACAGAGGCATTATCGTCCATTTGCTCTTTCAGGGGCGCATTCTGGGCGCCGACATTCCTGAAAAATGTGGCGGCATCACGCAGCAGTTTGGCGGCGAGGTGGGCATATGTGGCCATTTAAATAAGCTCCCTGAAATTAAAGTCGCACAACTTTTTAAAACCTAGCATGCAGGAATAAATCGGTCACTGCAAATTTCTCAGCATTTATGAAAAGAAAAAACTATATCTTTTTACGGAAAGCATGCGCCGGGTAGGTGCCGAGCATGCGGATGTCGGCGGCGAAAAAGCGCAGCTCGTCCAGCGCATGCTCGAAGCCGATGTCGTCGGGATGCGCCTCGACCTCGCAGTAGAAAGAGGCCGACTTGAACTTGTTGCCCTCGAGGTAGCTTTCCAGCTTGGTGATGTTGATGCCATTGGTGGCGAAGCCGCCGAGGGCCTTGTAGAGCGCGGCGGGAATGTTGCGCACCTCGAAGATGATCGAGGTCAGGTATTTTTGGCCTTTATGTTGCTGCGGCTTCTTCGCTGCTTTGGCCAGCACGATAAAGCGCGTGGTGTTGCCCGCCTCGTCCTCGATGTTCTTGCGGAGGATTTTAAGCCCGTAAAGCTCGGCCGCCAGCGCCGAGGCGATCGCGGCGTGGTGCGGGTCTTCCATTTCGGCGACCCGCTGCGCGGACCCGGCGGTATCCTCGAACACCACCGGCTTCAGCCCCAGCTCAGCGATGATCTTCCGGCATTGCGGCAGCGCGTGCACGTGGCTATAGACGGTCTTGATGTCGGAAATTTTCGCGCTTTTGATTCCCAGCAGGCAGTGGTGCACGGGGATGAAGCATTCGCCGACGATCGACAGCGGTGATTTCGGCAGCAGGTGATGGATGTCGGCGACGCGCCCGGCAATCGAGTTGTCGATCGGGATCATCGCCATGTCGGCGCGGCCGGTTTCCACCGCCTTGAAGGCATCGGCGAAAGTCGGGCAGGGCAGCGGCTCCAGCTTGGGGAAGGCGGTCAGGCAGGCAGTGTGCGAATAGGCGCCGGCTTTGCCCTGAAAAGCGATTTTGTGGGTCATTTTTGCAACATGCTCCTTGCTGTTTCCAGGTCTTCCGGCGTATCGACGCCGAGCGGCACGGTATCGACCACCGCAATATCAATGCGCAGGCCGAGCGCGAGGGCGCGCAGCTGCTCCAGTTTTTCGCGCTGCTCAAGGTATGACGGCGGCGCGGCGACGAATTTTTCCAGCGCGCTGCGCTGGTAGGCATACATGCCGATGTGGTGCAGCAGCGGCCCCGCGCCGGACGGGGTCGTGGTGCGCGTGAAATACAGGGCGCGGCCGGTCTTCTGGTTTTTGGCGAAATCGATCTCGGCCACCGCCTTCACCACATTGGGGTTGGTTTTTTCAGCTTCTTTGACGATGACGGCGGCGAGGGTGCCGATGTAGGTGGCCGGATTTTTTAAAAGCTCGAAGGCGGTCTTGATGAGAGCTGCGTCGAGCGTCGGCAGGTCGCCCTGGACGTTGATGACGGCATCGTGCTTCGCGGCGGGGTCGATGGTCTTCAGCGCGGCGAGGATGCGGTCGGAGCCGGAGGGCAGCATCGGGTCGGTCAGCACCGCTTCGCCGCCGGCTTTTTCGACGGCTGTTTTTATTTCCTGCTCGGCGCAGGCGATCACCACCCGCCCCAGCTTCGATTCCAGCGCCCGCTGCATCACGTGCACGATCATCGGCTGGCCGTGAAGGTCGGCCAGCGGCTTGTTCGGCAGGCGGGTGGAGGCCATGCGGGCGGGGATGAGGATGATCGGGTTCATAGGGTGTTTTTAGGCCTAGGAGGTTGAAAAATCAAGAAAATATGCACTACCATTTTTATTGACATAATTATAAAAACAGTGTAGGTTCCGCCATACTTCATGCGCCGCTCAAATAAGCAATAAGGAGTCTCCGGGATGGGCTTTCAACCGTTGAAAAAAATAATTCTCGCCGCCGCTGTGACGTTGTCGTGCGCATTCAATGCGGCGGTCAGGGCGCAGGCGGCAAATCCCTCCCCGACCGAACAGGTTTCTTCCCTGCCTGCGGATTCGGTACATAAGGACTTCAATGATAAAGGCGTGCTTATCCGCGTGGAGCATTACAGCAACGGCCAGCTGAACGATGGCCCGAATGGCGAGCCCGCCGTTCAGCGGTTCTTCAACGATGGCAAACCCTTTTTTGTGTACCGTTACAGGGATGGCGTCATCAACGACGGCGCGAACGGCGCGCCCGCCTATCAATTGTTTAATGATGACGGCAAGCTCGCCATCGTAGAGCGTTACAAGGACGGCATCCTCAACGACGGCGTGAACGGCGAACCGGCCATTCAGCAGTTCAATGATAAAGGCATGCCCACTGTTGTGGGCCGTTTCAGGGATGGAAAACTCAATGACGGCGCGAAGGGCGAACCGGCGGAACAGCTCTTCGAAGGCAACGGCATGCTGATCCTTGAGGCGCATTACAAGGATGACAAACTCAACGATGGCGCGAACGGCGAACCGGCGTACCTGATGTTCAACGACAAAGGCGCGCTTGTTCTTGCCGTGCGGTACAAGGACAATGCTGCTGTGCAAACGCTCTCGCAAGAGGAAATGGCTGCCTATCAGAAACAGAGGGATGCCGCGTTAGAGAAGCAAAAAAAACAAGAAGCGCAAAAGAAAGCGGCGCAGAACAAGCGCAATTTAAACCGCGCCTTTCCCTGCTATTAGAAAGTCCTTGCCATGAGCTTTAAGCCGTTGAAAAAAACTATTCTCGCCGCCGCTTTGGCGCTGTCGTGCGTGTTCAATACGGAAGCGCAAGTTCCTTCCCGCGGTTTTGCGGCCGGGCAGACCCATCATAATGCCCCTGCCCTGCCCGGGGATACGGTCTGTAGGAATGTCGATAAGAACGGCGTGCTGGTTTCCATCGAGCGCTACACCAATGGCAACCTGAATGACGGCCCGAATGGCGAACCCGGTTACCAGGAATTCAACAGGGACGGCAAGGTGATCGTCGCCGAGCATTACGCGGACGGCATCCTCGGTGATGCCGTGGGCGGCGCGCCGGCGGTCCGGAATTTCAACGATGACGGCGTCCTGATCCACGAGGAACACTATAAGAATAACGAACGCCATGATGGGAAGAACGGCGAGCCGGCGTATCAGGATTTCAATGACAGCGGCACGCTCATCCTTGCCATGCGCTACAGAAAAGGGGTTCTGACGGCAATCCTCTCGGAAGCTGAAATGAAAGCCTATCAGGCGCAGAAAAAAAATTCATCGGAGACGGCAGTGACACCGGCTCCGGCCCCGGAAAAGCCGCCGCATCACTGCTTTTTCAGGCGCATCTTCCACCGCCACTAAAAAACTTTATAAACCTGACCGGTCTGCAAGCCTTCGACGCTGCGGCTGTAGGCCAGCGCGGCGCGGGAAGCGGGCACCGCCTCGAAGCCGCGGAAGAACGATTCATAGGCTTTCATCGATTCAACCAGCACATTGGGGCTCACCACGTTGATGCGCAGGCCGCGCGGCATTTCGACGGCGGCGGCGCGGACAAAGCTTTCCAGCGCGCCGTTGACCAGGCTGGCCGATGACCCTTGCGCGATATACTGCTCACTGAGGATGCCGGAGGTGAGCGTGATCGAGCCGCCTTCGCGCAGATGGTCGCGGGCGGCCAGCGCGAGGTTGACCTGCCCCATCAGCTTGTCGTTGATGCCTTGCATGTGTAGCGACTCAGCCAGCGGCGCGGGTTTGAAATTTTGGAACGGCGCGAAGGCCACCTTGCCGGCGGTGCAGATCACCGCATCCAGCTTGCCGGCCTGCGCCAGGGCGTCGTTGATGCTGTTCGCATCGGTCAGATCCAGCTGCAGGTCGCCGGAGTGGCGCCCGGCGCTGATGACCTCATGGCGTTTTTTCAGCTCGGCGGCGACCGCCTTGCCGAGGGTGCCGGAAGCCCCGACCAGGAGGATGCGCAGATAGGGAAGGGATTCATGGGACATGGCGGCACCTCGGCTGTCGTTCATTTGATTTACTGTTTTTAGCTCTATGCGCTTGAAAAATCAACAGAATCCAGAATTTGTGTTGACATAACACGTAATATCTCTACTATCGAATTGGTTTTACAGAAATAAACAGAAAGAACTGCCGAGATGACAGTATCAAAAGATTGGATACAAATTCCCCGGCCACACTTCGATGACGAGCTCTCCGCCTGCATCGCGGCGGGGGATTGCCGCCGGGTGCGGGAGCTTTTCGACCAGGCTTTCTGGGATGAGTACAAAATTTTCCTGACCTGGGAGCATTTGAAATCGGCGCTGGTGCATGAAGACAAGCCGATGCTGAAGCTGCTGGTCACCTGGGGCGCAACGGCCACCGAAGCCAGTCTGGCGCAGTTGTGGTCCGCGTCGGGGAGCAAATATCCGCGCTATCTCAAATTGCTGCGCCAGTGCGGCGTCAGGATTCCGGCAGCGGCGGCCGCGCTGCCCCTGTCGGAGCCGCCGGCGCCTGAGGCGGACATGATCGCCATGGTCCCGGAAGAATGGAAGAAGGTGCTACAGGCCCTCCATGATGCAGGAGCCGAGGAGGCGATGATCGCCGGCGGCGCGCTGCGCGACCTGTTCAACAACCGCGCCATCAAGGACGTGGATATCTTTCTCCAGCCGCGCGGCAGCGAAAATGATAACAAGATTTTTCTGAAAGAGGTTTTCAGGAAAGCGGGTCTTGCTGTTGCCGGGCAATCCGACTATTCAACGTCTTATTTCTCCGATGAGGCGGCGCTTCCGTCCGCCGAGAAAGGCCAGGCTTTCCTGGTTCACCGCCTCGGCCCCTATGCGACCGTGATCAATTACGTATCTGAAAGCTGGACAGTCATCGCCGGGCCGCAGAAAACAGAATACAATATCATCTTTGTGGGCAAGCCGGGCCTGCTTGCCGCGACCGAGCTGATCGAAGGTTTTGATGTCGGCCTGTGCCGGATCGCCTATAACGGCGCAAAGATCATCACCTCTGCGGGTTACGACAGCGACGTGCAAAACCGGCGCATCACGCTCCTGCTCCCGAACAATACAAGCAGCGGCCACCTGCAGCGCATCGCTAAAAAATATCCGGATTGGGAGTTGTGCGCGAAAGCCAAAAAGCTTCTGGCGCCGGAGCCGAAACGGGGGTTCTGGCTGGGCGGCAGCGGCTGCAATACCGGTATGCGGTAAAGGAAGATGGGCACGGAAGACGACATGGCATACGACTACGAATTCCGGGAGCAATGGGATTACGAACTGTCCGAGCTTGTCTCGCATGGGGATTGCCAAAAGGTGCGGGCGTTTTTCGACCGCGCGTTCTGGAAGGGGTGGAAAGAGCCGCCGACCTGGGATCATCTGTACATCGCTCTCCAGTCGGAGAATAAGCCGATGCTGAAACTGCTGGTCACCTGGGGCGCGCAGGCGACGGACGAGGACATGGCGCGGCTACGGACGCAGATGCAGTCAAAGGACAAGTATCCGCACTATCTCAAGCTGCTGCGTCAGGCGGGGTTGCCGCTGTCGGCGGCGGCGCTGAAGGAAATCCCTGTCGCGGAAATAGAATCACCGGCGCCGGAAACCCTGATCCCGCAGGAATGGAAGCGGGTTTTGCGGGCGTTTCAGCAGAATGGCGCCGCGTCAGCCTTTATCGGCGGCGAGGCTCTGTGCGACCTGTTCAACGAGCGGGGAACCCGCCGCAAGGTGGATATTTTTCTCCAGTCGGTTCTCAGGCAGGACAGTGTGAAAGAAAACCGGAGGTTCCTGCGGGCGGTTTTTAATGCCAGCGGCTTTGAAGTCACCGAACAGATGGTTAAGTCATTCCCGGATACCGCCGCGCCGGAAGCTTTCCCTCCACCGAAGGACGGCAAGCTTCCCTTCCACGAAGGCGATTACCGCCACGGCATCACCGAAATCTGGACGGTCATCGCCGGGCCGCAAAAGACGCAATACAATATTATCTTCGCAGACCGGGGAGATCTGGGCAGCAGCCTTCAAACCCCGGAGCAATTCACGCAGCACATGCTCTACGATTTTGATTTCGGCCTGAACCAGATTGCTTACGACGGCAAACAAATCATCACCACGCCGTTTTACAATGCTGATGTGCTATACCAGCAGATCATCTTGAAGAACCTGAGCGACACCAGCAGGGAGCATCTGCTGAATCTGGTGAAGAAATATCCCGACTGGAAGCTTTGCGCGGAATCGAAGAAGCTTCTCAAGCCGCCACCACCCCCCTCGCACTGGTATGCCGATCTGCACGGCAATATCGGGTAAAAGCATTTGAAATATAAAGATAATCTGGGTCGTGACTCAGTTTGATTTTTTCTGTAAAAAAAAGCCCCCTTTCGGGGGCTTAAATCTGCGCCACATCTGAGTTTGTAATCACTCTCTGACATGGCGGCCTCCCCACTAAAGGGGCAGGTCTTAGATTGTGGATCATCCGAGGATGAGAGCCACTCACACCTCTATTGTATAACTGTTATATGTGAGGTGTCAATGAAGACAGACCCATTCCGTGTAAAACACATTTATATACTTGTTTTAATTGGTCTTTTTGTAATTGATGTAAATAATATTCTCTTTCTCCATTAATAATTCTACCTGTTCTGATTAAATCTAATCTATGAAATCCAACCGTATAGATCATGTCGCCCTTTACCCAAATTCCATTGCTCTGAAATTTTTTAGGAGGAAGCTGCGGCGTAATATTAATTTGGCAGTGATAGGGCATTTGCGGGTCTGGCGCTGTAGCACTTAAGGCAACTACGGTACATAGACCAGGTCTGGTGGCAATAATTGGATTTAATACAACAACAAGCCTTCGTTTGGTCATTTCTGGAATTACAAAGCAATCGCCAAAATCGCATGTAACAAGACTACCTTGTGGAACTGGATAAGAAATGGGCATTGCTATCGCTCTTTATTGTCAAAATAAGCATCCATCATATTGACCAGATCTTCCAGCGTCCAGAGCTTATCCGTGACATTCGCCGCCATAGCTGGAGAAATCCGTAGGGATTTATGAATCCTGCAGAAGTTGTAATACATGAAATGTAATGCGATAGCATGACAATGATTCTCGATCTTCTTCGAGAAGGCGTTGGTCTTTCGCGTGAATCTTCTGATTCCCATGCGCATCGTCAAATTCTGCCTTTCAACGTAGCTGGTGGACACTTTTTTAATATCAGGTCGACCGACTTTAATCTTCTTATCAGCCCCTTTGTACTTTTCTCGTTTGCCACTTAGCTTTTCGTACATCTTAACCAGCATGGCGTAATCTACGTCTATGCCGAAGGCTTCTTCAACGGCCTGTGGATAGTCGCCGAAGCCATCAGAGGTGAGATGAATCTTATTCGCCATGCGTGGTGCTAGATCGCACATAAACTCACGCGCCGCCGCTGCATTGCGGCCACCCACGTGCCAGCAGGGCACGAGCTTCGTTTCCGCGCAGATAGCAACCCATGTCCATACATCACCCGCATCGGGTGTCATGCTATCGGTGACATTCTTCCTTTTCGCGTAAATGAAAGACCAGATTTCATCGACTTGGATTGTGCGACAGGGCAGGTTCCTGAAAGCTATATCCTGATAATTGGCGCAGACCTCGCCGACTTCAACGAGCAACTTATAGACGGTATTAATGGAAACGTCGGAAATGCGACTGGCCGCACGAAGACTATTGCCCTCGACAAGAAGCTGAAGAATTTTAGCTCGATCTGAAACGGATTTCTGATTCATACTTCTATTGTATGCCATAATGCTTGAGCGGTCAAGCATTAGTCATCAAGAAGGTCGAGTTGCATTCCCACCTTAGGGTGTCTTTTTAAAAAGAGTTTTTTGAATTGGGAAACGGTGTCAGACACGCTCATCAGTGTCATGACATCCTGTACCTGCCGCCGTAGCTTCTCTATGCCATAGCCTTGCGACAAGTGCTGATGAAATCTTGACTTTCGCGTTCCGTGTTTATCAATTTTTGGGTTGAGGCGGTCAAGTTCCTCAAGAACCGCCCCGTTTTCTAGCGGATGATAAACATACTCTCTTGTGAAATTTGCGAAATGCTGAGGCCTGTTTTGAATCACAGCCCCTTTCGTCGTCTTTGTTAATTTCTGGCTTCCGTAAAGCCTATTTAGGTCGTCATAGTAAGAATCAGGGAACTGCTTTTCCCACTCTCGTTTTTCAACTTCAATATACTGTTGAACGAGGATCCGAAGGGCGTCGGGGCTACGTACCTGTTGGAAGCCAGTTGCTTCGTCAATTAAAGCTGTAACGCCAACCTTCGAGAAGGCGTTCAGGAGGATCCGCGCCATACCGGCCAGACCTTCTTGGGTTTTTGTTAGTTTTTTTTCGTCATCCGCGCGGATAATTGCCTTGCAGACATCTACAAGGACATCGGCTTCGTATCCATGAGCCAGATCCTGTGTTAGTGGCTTGAAATTAATTGGGCTTTCGATTTTTTTGAGAAGATTTAACCCAAGTTCGGATCCAAGCCCCTTTCTCTGCATAGCGCGCATAAAAACGTTTCCGCCTTGGGATTTCATACCCAAAGCCCGCGCCATTCCTCGTTTGTGAAACACCCTGCGCCCATCTTCAAGGACATAACAATCAAGCTCCAACCCGCCGACCGCCATCTGCCCTTGGTGGGTAGCTTTTAAGAGGTTAATGTCTTGATCTGCGGATCCATCATCTTTGTGCATCCATCTGGCTTTTGCCGCCAGCGTGGCAATCTCCTTCCGCGCTTGTCCACTTAGCTGTTCTGCGCGGACTTTCCCACCTTTGCTTTGTCTGGTCTTGTCATTCATGGCTCTTAGCTCCTTATGCTTGCTACATAAGAACCATGTTAAATGCTTGCTTATTTTTTAGCAAGCATTAATTTATTTTTTTATATAAAAATGCTTGCTATTTGTTTAAGTGTTTGTTTTTCCATCTTTTTTTAGCTGCTTTTTTAGCGATTTCTTGACGTCTTTTCGGACTTAATGCCTTCGCTCTAGCCTTTCCACCCTTTAGACCTCCGCGCCGTCCTAACTCCACGGCAGCAGGATTTTTCGTCTTTGCGTGCTTCTCAGCCGCATCGCCGGTGGCGAGATCAACGATCAGCTTTCCAAGTTGGTTCGGGTCACGCGGTCTGGTGGGTTTTTTGCTCATACCCGTATTTTATCGGAAACATCCTTGATCGGTCAAGCATTTAAAGGCTTGAATTTCAAACTGAGTCACGACCATAATCTGATATTTGTTGACATAACACACAATTAAACTATTATCTGTTTGAATTTTATAGAAAACAATACGAAGGACTGTATCCGTGGCGTTACCCGGCAAAGATCCATTTGATTATAGCGGTGAGAACCTGCCGCATGGCGTTTCCTTGTCCGAAGAGGTCATGGATGGAGACATCCAGGCTGTCAGAAAACGCTTCGACACAGCTTTCTGGCAGGGGTGGAAGGATCAGCCGGGCTGGAGGCATCTGAAACTCGCGCTGCAGCGCGAAGACAAGCCGATGCTGAAACTGCTGATCACCTGGGGCGCTCGCGCCGCGGATGAAGACCTGGCAAAGCTCCGTGCCGTGGCGAAAGACAAATACCCGCACTATATCAAGCTGCTGCGCCAGTCCGGGTTGCATCTGCCGGCGGCGGTGGAAAACATTCCCTATGTCGAGCCGGGAGTTCCGGTGCCGGATGCCGGGCTGGTCCCGCAAGAATGGAAGCGGGTTTTGCGGGTGTTTCAGGATAGAGGCGCGGAAGAAGCGATGATTGCCGGCGGCGCCTTGCGTGACCTGTTCAACAACCGGGCGATCAAGGACGTGGATATTTTTCTCAAGTCACGCGGCAGCGAAAAAAAGAACCGCGAATTTCTGAAAGATGTTTTCCACGCGACCGAGTTGAGGTTCACGGGAAACTGCCAGGCGCCCGACTATACTTTATTTGATGAGGATCTTCCCTCTCCCGATAGGAGCCAGCTGTCCATCAAGTATCAGGCGGGCTACGACACAGTTGTCAAAGAAAGCCGCGTTGAAAGCTGGACGGTGACAAGAAAGGAAACGGAATACAATGTCGTGTTCGTTGATAACGTGAAGTTTGCTAACGGCGTGATCAGCGATTCCTTATCTGCGGACCGCTTTAGGGGGTTTTTAACAAGCGGCTTTGACTTAGGGTTGTGCCAGATCGCCTATGACGGCAAAGAAATCTCGCGCACGTCCGCCTACGACAACGACGTAAAATACCGGCAGATCACCCTGCATAACCCTAATGATAAAAGCCGGGAACACCTGCAGCGCATTTTTAAAAAATATTCCGATTGGGAATTGTGCGAGAAATCGCGAAGGCTTCTCGCCAAGAAGCCCCCTTCCGGGGATGAGTGGATGATGTATTCCTGGTCGGGGTGGCGATGAGCGTTTCATCACATGCCGGCAAGTTTTCCGCACCGCCGACGGACGCCGCGGGGAGGATTCCGCTGATCGGGCTCTCCCTGGCGGAGATGCAGGCGGCGCTGGCGCTGCACAAGCTGCCGGGTTTCCGCGCCAAGCAGGTCTGGCACTGGATTTACCAGCGCGGCGCGCGTGATTTCGCCAGCATGGCCAATCTGCCCAAAGAGATGCGCGAGCTGCTGGCGGAAAAATATTCCATCGCGCGCCCGAAAGTCATGACCGAGCAGCGCTCCGCAGACGGCACCATCAAATGGCTGCTCTCGATGTCGGACGGGCAGCTGGTCGAGACGGTTTTCATTCCCGAGGCGAAGCGCGGCACGCTCTGCGTCTCGTCGCAGGTCGGCTGCACGCTGACCTGCAAGTTCTGCCACACCGGCACCCAGCCGCTGGTGCGCAATCTGGGCGCGCACGAGATACTGCAGCAGATCATGCATGCCCGCGACATCTTGGGCGAGTGGCCGCAAAGCGGCGAAAAACAATCCAATGAAGGCCGCGACCTGACCAATATCGTGATGATGGGCATGGGCGAGCCGCTGTATAACTACGACAATGTCGCCGGCGCGCTGAAAATCTGCATGGATGCCGACGGCCTGGCGATTTCCAAGCGCCGCATCACCCTGTCCACCTCCGGCGTGGTGCCGCAGATCCGCCAGTGCGGCGAAGAGCTGGGCGTCAACCTCGCCATTTCCCTGCATGCGACCACCGACGAGCAGCGCTCGGCGATCATGCCGATCAACAACAAGTACCCGCTGGCCGAACTGCTCGAGGCCTGCCGCACCTATCCCGGCGTCAGCGACATCCGGCGCATTACCTTCGAATACGTCATGCTGCAAGACGTGAACGACACCGACGAGGACGCGAAGCGCCTGACGGAACTTTTGCGCGGCATCCCCTGCAAGGTCAACATCATCCCCTTCAACAGCTGGGAGGGCAGCGGCTTTACCTGCTCGACAAAAGATCGCATCGATGCTTTTGCGCGCATCCTCGAGAATTCCGGCTACGACGCGCCGGTGCGCCGCGCGCGCGGCCGCGACATCCTCGCCGCCTGCGGCCAGCTCAAGTCCGCCAGCCTGCGGGTCAAAAAAGTTCACGCTGAAATTACGGAGAAGTAAGGACGGTTTTCAGCCGGGCTTCGGGTTGCCGGTGGCCGGGCCGGGTTTATTGCGGTCCGGCGGCGGCCGGCCGGCGTTTTTCGCGGCAGTTGATAATTGTAATCCTTTATTTCCTGTTCCGACCAGGTCTTTGTCTTTTCGCCGTTTTTGTAATGCTCCGCACGGGTGAGCCAGCTCCTGTCGTCGAAGATCTGCACCGCCGGCTCGCCGTTGGCGGCATCGTTGTTGCGGCCATTCGCGAAGTACCCCTTGAATTCAATATTGCCGCTCTTGCTGAACATCTGCTGCGCTGCCTCGCCGTTCGGGCCGTCGTTGAGTTGGCCGTTTTTGTAACGCTCCACCCATGAGATCGCCCCCTGCGCCTGAGCCAGAAGGGCGGCGACGAGATCTTCCCCGTCCTTGTCCTGAAGGTCCGGCTGCAGCGCCGCCCGCCTGAAAAATTCCGCAGATTCACCAGACAGCACCACCGTGAGAGCAGCCCCGTCTTTTTTGTATCTGATGCTCAGCTGTTCCGCCATTTTTTCACCCAATCTTTGCGCCGCCCGGTCCGGGCTTTTTGCCCTCCGGTTGCGGCTTGCCGGCGTTTTTTTGCGCCAGCCGGTACATATAGTCGTCCCGTTCCTGTCCGGAGAGTTCCTTGACCCGCTCGCCGTTCTTGTAGGAAACGGCGTGGATGAGCCGGTTCCGGTCATCGAACATCTGCATCGCCGGTTCGCCGTTGACGCCGTCGTTAAGGCGGCCGTCCTGAAAATGCTTGGCAGTGATGATCTTGCCGCTGTCGCTGAATACCTGCATGGCGGGCTCGCCGTTCGCGCCGTCATGGCGCAGCCCGTCCCGGTAACGCTCCACCAGCAGGACATCTTTGGACCTGATATAGGCGATCAGGGCGGCGATCAGCTCCTCGTCTTTTTTATCGCGGATGTTTTCCTGCTGCGAAGCTTTCGCGAAAATCTCCGGAGATTTGGCGGTCAGGACTACCTTGAAAGCGGTTCCGTCTTTTTGATATTCGATTTCCAGGCTACGGCTGTCCATTTTCTACCTTCTCGGCGACCTGGCCTCTTTCTTTGCTTTTGGCGCGACGGGGGCGTGCTTGGCCTGAAACTCCGCCAGCTCCTGCGCCGTGAACATTTTTGTCTGCTTGTCGTCCCTGTAACGCGCGATATAGATGAAATTGCCGCGGTCGTCGGAAATCTGTTCCGCCGGTTCGCCGTGTTTGCCGTCGTTGCGCTTGCCGTCCTGGTAATGGGCGATATGCAGGATCTGGCCGCTGTCATTCATTCTCTGGTATGCCGGCTGGCCGGGCCGCGCCCCGTCGTGGCGCAGGCCGTTCTCGTAAAGGGACATCGACATGCCGCCGTCGGTGAATTCCTGGATGGCCGGTTCGCCATGCGGGCCGTTGTTGCGCCTGCCGTCCTTATAGCGCTCCACCTTGGAGATCGCGCCCTTGGCGTGCTTCAGCAGCGCCGCGACCAGCTCTTCCCCTTCTTTGTTCCCGATCTCCGGCAGCGCCTTGGCGTGCGCGAAAAAATCCGTGACCGGCGACGTCAGCACCACTTTGAAGGGGCCTTCGCTGCTGGTGTATTCGATGGATACCTGTTCTCTTGCCATGTGCGTCTCTCCAGAATGGGGATGATAGAGTTTAAGTGGCTGCACCTCAAACTTTGGGCGAAGCCGTTTTGGATGTCCGGAGGGCGGGCCCGGCTGTTTTCACGGAGAACTTGATTTCACCGTCTTTGAGCGGCATTTCGACGCCGTCTTTATAGCTCTTTGTCCCTTCCGTGGGCCGCCAGCCGGCAGCCTGATTGCCCTTTTGCACGGGCGCCAGTTCCTGCACGGCAGGCTCGCCGTTCGGGCCGTCGTTGAGCTTGCCGTCTTTGTAGAGGTTGACCGTCAGGCGGTCTTTGCCGAATTCGATGAGCGCGGGCTCGCCATTGGGGCCGTCGCTGGGCTGGCCGTTTTTGAAGCGCTCAACCCTGAAGACGGAGCCTGCATGGGTCAGGATCGCCTTGACCAGTTCTTCGCCCGTCTTGTCGCGGAGGGCAGGGTGGCCTTTGATGCGGGTGAAGGCGTTTTCGTTCGGGTCCGCCGAGAAAGAGGCGAGGGCCCAGAATGACAGCGGATCTTCATGGGCCGTCAGGCTTACCAGGAATTTGTTGCCGTCTTTTTCGTAGTTGATGTTGAGCTTGGGCATGTTTTAGTTCTCCTCAAATTTGCCGTGGTTGGGCCTTGCGGCGGGTTTCATAGAGTCACACATCATTGTAATGACAAATCCTTAACGAATTATGGACAACATTTCCGTTAAGTAAAAATAATTATTATTTATCAATATGTTATGATCTTAATCGTCGTGAAGTTTACAGATAAAAAATCGCGCGCGGACCCGGTTAAGGGCCTCACGCGCGATTCTGTTCGTTCCGGAATAAACGCTTAAGGCGTCAGGTCGTCGTTCGAGAATTTGCCGATCGAGCCGGAGCCGGCGTTGATGCGCATTTCGAGGCGTTTGACTTCCGGCATCATGATGCGCTTCATATAGACGTCGCCGAGCTGCATCTTGTTTTCGCAGAAGTCCTTCGCGCCGGGATCGGCGGCCATTTTCGCTTCGGCGGCGGTCATCATCTTCAGCCACATGCGGCCGACGGCGACCTTGGAGAACAGGTCCATGAAGTCGCGGGCGTTGATGAGGGTCTCGTCAGCCTTGCCGGTCATGCCCTGCAAGGCGAGCGTGCCCACGGCGCAGGTGAAAGAGTCCATGCTGTCTTGCAGCAGGAGGGCGTATTCGCGCAGCGCGGGGTTCTTGGCCGCGGCCTTGATTTCTTCCGCCAGCGGGATGGCAAAGGTGGAAAGCATGGTGCCCGGCTTGGTCGGATCCACCGCCTTGCGGATCTTGCGCTCGATCATCATGCGGCCGAGGGAGGTCTTGGCGAACATGCCGGCGAGGCCCTTGGTCGGGATCGGCGAGCCTTTCGGCTTGTCTGACGGTTTTTTCGCGGCGCCGGCGCCGGACTTCTTCGGCTTCAGCGCCTTGCGGAAGGTGAAGTCGATGCTCTGGATGTCGTTGGTGCCTTCATAGATGGTGCCGATCAGGGAGTCGCGGTAATACTGCTCGACGCCCATGTCGCGGCAATAGCCCATGCCGCCGTGGATCTGGATGCCCTTCTGCGCGATGGTGCAGCTGAGGTCGGTCAGGCAGGACTTGAGCACCGGGGTCAGCAGCGAGGTGTAGTCGTCGGCATTTTTGCGCGCGTCGGCGTCGGGATGCTTCTCGGCGATATCGAGCGCGATGGAGGCATCATACGCGAGGGCGCGGAAGCCCTCGATCTGCGCCTTCATCTCGACCAGGTCCTTGCGGATGTTGGCGTGGTTAATGATCGCCGTCGCTTTCGCCTGCTCGTTGAAGGCGTCTTTCAGCAGCTTGCCCTGCACGCGCACGCCGGCGTATTCCGCCGCGTTCTGGTAGGCGATTTCGGACAGGCTGAGGCCCTGGATGCCGACGTTGAGGCGGGCGTCGTTCATCATGGTGAACATGGCTTTCAGGCCCTCATTCGGCTTGCCGATCATCACGCCCTTGGAGTTTTCAAAGCTGATCGCGCAGGTGGAGGAGCCGTTGATGCCCATCTTGTGCTCGATGTTGGTGCACTTGACGCCATTGGTCTCGTTGGTCTGCGGCGACAGTTTCGGCACCAGGAACAGGGTGATGCCTTTGGTGCCCGCCGGCGCGTCCGGCAGGCGCGCCAGGACGAGGTGGCAGATGTTGTCGCTCAGGTCATGTTCGCCGCAGCTGATGAAGATCTTGTTGCCGCTGACTTTAAAGGAGCCGTCGGCCTGGGGCAGGGCGCTCGTGGAGACGCCGCTTAAGTCGGAGCCGGAATTCGGCTCGGTCAGGCACATGGTGCCGGTCCAGTCGCCGCTGTACATCTTCGGCAGGTAAAGGTTCTTGATCTCGTCGCTGGCGAAGTGCTCGAGCACTTTCGCCGCGCCGGCCGTCAGGCCGCCATACATGGCAAGGGAGAAGTTCGAGGCCGTGATAATTTCCTTCGCGCCGACGCCGAGGTAATGCGGCATTTCCTGCCCGTTGTATTTCAGGCTGCCCTCAAGGCCGATCACGCCGAGGCTGCGGTAGAGGTCGTAAGCCTCCTTGAAGCCTTTGGGCGCTTTGACGCTGCCGTTCTCCTTGTTGTAGGTGCAGCCTTCCGCGTCGCCGCTCTTGTTGAGGGGCAGCGCCGTCTTGACGGCGTAATCCGAAATGGCGTCCAGCATCATCTTCGTCATTTCCCAATCCGCCGTGGCGTAAGCCGGAATATCCTTGGTGCGCTCGGCAGCGTGCAGAACGTCCTTGAGCAGGAATTCGATGTCTTTCATGGGCGGTTTGTAGCTGGGCATGGGCGATTCTCCTTGTTGAAACGGGACTCAAGTTATAAAAAATATCATGTGCTATGTCAATAGTTTATTTAACGTAATGCGCTAGAAGTTTTTGCTACTTAACGCTTTGATTTTATTGCTTTTTAAGGGGATGGTTTCATCAGCGCCGTGCGGTAGGCGCCGTAGTGGTACTTCGATACAAGGCCTTCCGCCGCGGCTTTGAGGATGTTTTCGGCATCCTCCGCCTTTTCCCGGCGGGCGATGCCGGTGCGCGCGGCGAGCATGTCGAGGGCCTTCAGGCAAAGGTAGCTGCCGGCCTGCACGTCTTTGCCGGTGATTTTTTGATAAGCGCTTTGCACGGCCAGGGCGAAAGCCGGGTCGTAACATTCCTGCAGGTGCAGGAATTCCGCGTCCGGGATGATGGTGCGCTTGACGCGGCCGAAATCGAGAAAGGCCGAGATCTTTCCCGTTTTGGGGTCGAACAGGATATTGCCGCCATGCAGGTCGCCGTGGATGATCCCGGGCTGGCGCGACGGGTAATCGTCCAGGAATTTTTGCAAGGCCAGTGAAAAATCCGGCGCCTGTGCGGCGAGGATTTTTTGCACGACGGGAGCGGACAGGCCTTCCCGGGCCAGAAGCAGTTCCTCCGGCGAGAGCGCGAAATCGTCTTCAGGCGGCAGGAGTGCGCCGAGATCGGTTTTTTCCAGCGCGGCCTTGAACGACGCGATGCCGTGAATGATGTCTTTCCGTTGCCGTTTGGACAGCTTGACATAGACGCCGGAAAGGGCGTCCTTCAGGCTGAGGCCGTTGATTTTCTGCATGCCGAAGAAAAAAGCCTTCTGCCCGGTGCAGGTGACGTGCGGCACGGGGAGGTTTTGCGCCGCCAGCAGCTGCTGGATTTTTATTTCTTTCTGGAACGCCTCGACAATTTCGTCGTCGCCGTAGCAGTTCAGCTCTTTGGGCGCCTTGACGACCTCATGGTTGAAAATGAAGGCATAGCCGTAGTTCCCTTCGCCGGCGCAGCGGGGGTTTTGTCCCTTCAGGTCGGGGCGCTCCTGAAGGATAATATCCAGGATATCCCGGTCTTTTTTCCGGGGCTTGGCGGCTTTGAAAAAGGCTTTTCTGATCTCTGTCATGACGCACTATTAACATAATCAATTATTTTGTCAAGAAAAACCTCGCGGTAACAGGCGGCGGCAGCGGCGGCTTTCGGATATAATCCCGTTGAAGGGTTTCGGGGCCGGGCGGTGGAGAAAAAACGGGTGGAAAACGTGGATACAGTCGCGGGGATTGTTTTGGCGGGCGGACAGTCTTCCCGCATGGGCCGGAACAAGGCCCTGCTGGTTTTCCGGGGCCTGCCGCTGGTCGAGCACATGCAAAAGACGCTGGCGGAGGCGGGGATCGCGGATACCTATATCAGCGGGACGCTGGCGGGGTACGACACGCTCCCCGACCGCGAGCCTTTGGCCGGCCCCGCCCGCGCCATGGCGCGGCTGCTGCAGGAATTTTCCGGGCGCTACAACCGCCTGCTTTTCATCCCCGTCGATATGCCGTTCATGAGCGCCGGGGTCATCCGCGCCCTGCTCGCCGCGCCGGGGAATGTTTTCATCAAGGGCCACCCGCTGCCGAACTGCCTTCTGACGCGGCGCGGCCTGCCGGCGTCAAATGCCGTCAAGGGCCTGCTTGAAGAAGTTTCCGCGACCGCCCTGGAGATTCAAGGCGGCCATGAAAAAGATTTCCTGAACCTGAACACGCCGGAGGATTGGGAAAGGGCGGGGGGTGGGGGGTGAGGGGGGTGGGGGGTGTGAAAAGCGGATAATCTCTGGGGGTGGAAAGATTTGGTGGTGTGGGGAGTCTGGCGATAAAAAGTCTTTGTTGTTTTTACGAGAGTTTGAAACGAACCCTTACTTGCATGACGATCATAAACCAGATGTAAGAGCTCAATAAAAGGTGTGCAAATGACAAAGCTTTCACACTAAAATTATTGGGTTGAATATTATCTGTATTGAAAAAGAGGCCAAAAGGCCCTAGCGCATATTTCGCTGCCATGTAGATTGATGTTACAGAGGGAAATCTTTCATAGGAACAGAGCGCTTGTGCCCACTTCAATTGAAATTCAGCGGAGGTACAATAGAAACCACCGAGAATTATATAAAACTCACTAAATGCAATTACAAACAAAACAAGAGAGATTAGCGGTCGCTTAAAATTTCTTCCAAAATCATTGGTTGCCCGATATATGGATGAGTAAATTTTTTCCAGCCCTCCCTTTAGCCTTACGTTGTGTCGTGCCGATAGTTCATGTGCGTTGAATTCAATCATATTGTAGTCGGAATTCAGTGATATCATGATGTGCTTCAGGTGGCTGTAGGCATTTTCAGCATAGTTTGATCGAAAGTCCTTAAAGGTACAATGCCGGAAATCAAAACTTGAACTAAACTCCGATTTGAAAAACAAGGGTGCATTTAGAAACACACAGTCACTAAAATTAACAGCATCATTAAATTTACAATCCATCAACCTGAGAGGTGGAGTTTTGTCGGCGGCGTTACCAAAGATGCAGTTTTCAAAATTAACTGCTTTTTTAAAATGACACTTGATCATTGATATATTTTCAAAGGTAGAGTCTATAAACTCTATCTGGATATTCACCTCTACATGCTTGGAGCTATTTTGGTGATCGAGATTGAAGTTTTGTATTTTAGAATTATTACATACAGCAATATGTTTACAAAAGTTTGGCGCACTACTAATTTTCTGGATGTTGCAGCCGGAAAAGCACACAGTGTTAATTTTTGAATTTCCTGCGTCAGCTACAAGAGCATCAAAGGTGCAACGATTGAACTGTAAGTTCCAAATTAAATCTGGTTTTTCTCTCTGAAATCTTTCTGCAATATAGGCAACAAGATTCTTATCTCCATACTCCGCTTTTCCGGGGACCAATACCTTATAAGTATTTAAAAACCGTGCATTTTCAAACAAGAGAAAAATTGGAGCAGTGCTGTCTTCATAAGAGACTGACCTTATAGCCTGTCGTACGAAGTCCTCTAGTTTTTGTGTATTATCAATAATATGCAGGGAAGTCATTTTATATTAAGGCCAATTTTTATTTCGCCAAGTGTGAACTGGGCACCTATCGATTTAATAATATGGTGGAGATGATCGGGATCGAACCGACGACCTCTTGCATGCCATGCAGTTTTGCACACTTAAGGTACACGAGAAACAGCCTAAATCAGCCTGCCACAATCACTATTATATCTGGTTATCTGTCAGAAATCAACTCAAGTGTGGCAGGAGTGTGGATGGGTACGGGGGAAATTTAGGTGTATGTTGACATAGGTAGGGGCATGAAATTTGATGCCATTTTTACAGCCCACCCCAAGCATGTAAGATTGAGATATTGCACTGAACAGTTTCAAGGTCAGTTTAGTCCGAATCAGCAAAAGAAGAAGCACAATGTGCGCTACCGCAACTCCGTTACATACAAAAATAAGCCTTATAATTTGTAATTTTCTAATAAAGTGGTCTAGACCCCTTCGCAAAGAAACTGCGAAAAGAGAAATCTTGCCAAATAATACTTGGTAATCGGAGCAAGGGGCCTCAACGTAAGGCCGTGGCGTAGCTCAACTGGATAGAGTGCCTTGCTTTCTAGAGACATTGGAACGTCAAGAATTTCAATGTACGGCAAGGAAGTTACGGGTTCAACTTCCGTCGCCACTCCCTCATCAATCGTCCTATTTATGAGCGGCAAGGAATTTCTCAATCTTTCTCACAACCGAACTTATATTTTTAATTTCGCATCCCCATACGGTTAACACTTCCCATCCCTCTCGTTTCAAGGCTCGCGTACTTCTTCTATCGCGCTGTTTGTTGGCTAGTAACTTGGGAGTCCAATAAGATTTTCTACTTTTCGGAGGCCGACCTTTTTTGCAGTTGTGACCGTGCCAGAAACACCCATGAATAAAGATAACCTTTCTTTTCTTCGTAAAGACTATATCGGGTCGCCCCGGAAGACCGGGATAGTTCTTCCGGAAGCGATAGCCTTTTCGGTGTAATAGACTGCGAACAATTCTTTCGGGTAATGTGTCTTTTGTTCCTACTGAAGACATGATAGCACTTCGTTTTTCCTTCGATACCCTATCCATAATACAGAACTTTCCGATCGACAAAAAATGAAACTGCGTGTATCCTCTTAATTATGAAGGAAGAAAATAGAAACATCATCGATCTTTTTTGCGGTTGCGGCGGTTTTAGTTTAGGCGCGTATCTTGCTGGTTACAAAAGTGTTCTATCAGTAGATATTGATACTACTCTTTCTTCTGCTTATACGCGAAATTTTTCAAGTTCAAAATTGCTCAATTGCGATCTGGCAAAGGTTAAGACCGAGAAACTTCTTGAAGAAGCGGGTACTGAAAAAATCTTCGGAGTAATTGGCGGCCCACCTTGTCAAGGATTTAGTACGATGGGTAAACGCGATGCTGACGACCCACGTAATGAACTTATCAAGCACTACTTCAAACACATCGCGAATATCAAGCCAGCTTTCTTCGTGATGGAGAACGTACCCGGTCTTTTAAATGGCTTTATGAGAGATAAGCTAGACAAGCAGCTTAAAATCCTCTCTGAGGAATACACGATCATTGGCCCTGTTATAATTAGCGCGTCCAAGTTAGGCGCAGCGACTAAGCGGGAAAGAGTGATTATTATCGGTTACGATAAAAACCGTATAAATGATTTCTCTCAACGGGATGTTTTGTCCTTATCAGCTAACCGCGTGAATACAGTTGAAGATGCGATTAACGATCTTCCGATGCCGATAGACTGTGAAGATGGTAACTACGGCTGGGCAAAAATAGACGGAAGAAGAAAAGTCAGCGACTATGCGACAATAGCTAGGCAGACCCCTCCTGAAGGATGCGGGTGGGATTTCGCTCTCGAAATGTTCGATAAAGGATACGTATCCGGCTTCATGAATACCATTCATACGAAATCCGTTCAGAAGAGATACGAGAAGGTAGAGCAAGGAGCGCAGGACGCAACCAGCAAAGCTGTAAAATTACGTTGGGAAGGACAATGCCCTACGCTTCGTGCCGGTACGGGCAGCGATAAAGGAAGCTACCAAGCGGTAAGACCCCTTCATCCAGAACAAGGAAGGGTAATTACCGTCAGAGAGGCCGCTAGATTACAAGGCTTTCCCGATTGGTTTACATTCCACCCAACAAAATGGCACAGTTTCAGAATGATCGGAAACAGCGTCTCACCCTATCTCTCTAAAGGCATACTCGAATTTATCAATTCCAAGACTAAAGGAAATGAGAAAAATGTTTCTTCATTGCGCGAGGAACGGTCTTCGAGTCCGACAAAAAAACGTACGGCGAATAGGCTCTATGCTTGATATAGCTGCTTAACGATCCTAGAGATTCATCATCGTTGCTGGCTAATTTAAACCCAAGAGCGGTGTGTACTTGGAGCGCATCGCTTTTGTGCTTCTTAATCAATTTGTCTATACGCTGTCTTTCTTTGATAGAAAGCTCTGGCACGGCAATTTCGTGCCACTTCATCCACGTTTCCGAAAAGAACGGCCACTTTTTAACTTTTGATTTTTTAAAGAAGCCAGCCATATCTTTTTCGTTAAGGGCGACGACGGTTACAGTCATCATTTCATGAAAGCCATCGCTATACCTCAATACGCTTAGAGGCATGTATTTTTTTCTATAGTCCCCATTAGTAGCATCCGATGCGACTTTTTCTAAGGCCAACAATAGGGCCTTTGCAAGACCGTCATTGTTCATTTGAGAGCTATCTAGCTCCCCCTCGATGAACAAATCCCCGAGATCGTCCTTCAATTTGTTAAAGGTCTGCGTCTGATACGCTGGCGTATCTTGATCCTTCAAGCGTTGATAAACCGTATTAATGCTGGTGTTCAGGGTAATTTTCGCTACATCGCCGGTATTCATGGCCCTCAGCAATTGACCAAACTCTCTTATCTGGTGCTGCCGTGGCGAAGCCTTAGCAAAGTCAAGCCATACGATCGCATTGGTGCATTTAAAATCGCTTATCCATGAATCGAAGTTCGTCACGAATCTACTGCTATCCATCTGTTCACAACGAATACCCTTAACCGGCATGTTGAATAATTGGCGCGTATGGATGTACGGCATAGACTCTACGGACAGGAGTTTTTTTATACCGAGTCTGACATTAACGAGTTTTGCATCGGCAAGAAACGCTCCTCCTAAGGAAGCGTATAAATAAGAATCCAGCTTCTTCCACTTGGAGAGTTTACCAAGTAATTCGCAAAATAACTCTCTTTCAATGAATTTATTCGGCCTTAAATGATAAGGAACGCTATCGCCACTCATGATTATTTGGCCTTCTTAAGAAATTCGTCGAAGCATCTTTCGCCTACTTCGCTTGCCGTTATATCTTCAGCTTTAATGCCCTTATATAAAATCTTAGTCACAGTGTTAATCTCATCTTCCGTTTTCCTAAACTGAATTAGTTTCGATTTTATACTCTCTACGGGCAACGGAAGATTAGGCACGTATTTGCGGGCATCCTTAGCGTATCCTTTCAGCTTTCTTATGTCCGTCCACCCCTTGTTAGACTTCATGCGCGGGTTTTCGACCAGAGATTTAGACTCCAAGCCCTTAAACTTTTCAGTTACCTCTTTTGTGCGTGATTTCCACTTATTCGTGAAACCCGTAAACTGCTTAAGCCCTTCCGACATAAAATCTAAAGTTGTCAAATAGACTTCAGAATCCGTATCGATACCTCTTTTTGTGGTATTTAGAGGGAGCTGTTCGGATTCATTGCTTTTAAAAGTAACGATCCCCGAGATAGCAATAAACTGGTTGTGGTAACGAGGAACAGAGCCTCTGCCCCAGCCAGTCTTCATCGACTTATCCGCATAAAGAACAACCCGATCATTACATACGACAGTCCAACCTGCCGTTTCGCTACTTCTCGGTTCGTCAAGTTCGTCTTCAATTTCACTATCAGCGGCTAACCCTCTATATAGCCCCACAGCCAGATTAACTTGAACGCCCTTAATTTTTGCCGTGAATAAGTAAGGCTCGATTAAAGCCTGTTTCGCGTGAGTTGCGGATGGCGTGAGTAGCGCAAGTCTGACCGGGGCGATTACTTTATCGTTCAACGTAACCTGAAAACCTTTACTTATTATCAGCGAAAAAAGACGTGCTATATCATGCTCCAACGCGCGGATGAAGCTAGGCTCTCCAAAGTGGTGAGAAACACCATCATGAATGTCCGTGACATGAATTTTTGTTCCATTCTCAGGCAATATACTCTGGCTTTTATCGACTAATTTTAATTCCCAGGTTTTTTCGTTAGTTAACCAGCTTGGCGTAATATCTACCTGATAAGCACCGCCTTTATAGCGAGAAACGACTTCGCAGTTCCTCCCCATTTTAAAAATGGCTCGTTTCATGCCAATGCCATACATCCCCACCGTTGCAAGATTTTCATCCCGAGCCTCAGTTGTCTTTCCAAGACGAAATGCAGACTTGGTAGCGATTTCCTTCGTTATACCGCCGCAATTATCTACAATGATAAATTCTTTCTTTTTGATTGTGATCGAGGCTTTGAAACCTGCATAGGGTAAGTTCTTATTCGCAGGGTCTTTCTTTTCCAGTTCGCGTAAAACTCCATCGATGCAATTGTCCAAAAGATCGAGAATGGCATCTTTAAGATCAATGTCTCGCGTCAGCATATCCACAAAAAATCGTTTCGTAGGTGAGCCATCGATCTTCTGTTGTGACATGACGCAAAATCCTTTGGTTTTATAAATTTAGAGGCGATTCTCTATGCTCGATAAACAACGATTATGCTATGAGCATCGCCTCCATTATAGCGAAAAGAATATTATTTACATATTTATTTGAATGTTCTTCTGTGTATGTGGAAAAGAGATAGATGCCCTGCAAGTTTGCACCTTATTTAACAAACAAGAGAAAGGCCAACGCATCCAGCCTGATCCACTGCCGTTTGTTCTTCACAGTGACGCGAATAGCTGGATAAGTGCGCCCCCCTGACCCTCGTTTCTCTACGGGATATTCCTTTGCCCCGGCGACGACAACAGCTTCTTTGCTGATTGAAATCTTGCCTTTGAATGTGTGCACAGCCATCGCAACTCTATTGTGAGCCTTCAGCCTTTTTCTGAAGCCGGAAAGAGTCTTGCAGCCATGAAGGTCTATCGGGCTTGCCATGTTGCCCTGAATACGAGCAGCGACTTTCTCTACTACAGCAGGATGCAGCTTCTTCTGCCAGATGGTCGGACGCAACTCAAAGTCAGGAAATTGAGGTTGTATCTCTCGCACAATTTCGTTTTGTTTTTTCTTTCCTGTCTTATCGAACACCATTACATCGGCAATTCTGAGAATGGCTTTTGTGAAACCCGGCGGATTGCGAACAAAGGCTGCGTTCAGAGGTTTTACAGCCAAGTCCTCATTGCCAGGATTTTGCTTATGCCACTCCTTTACTTTTTCAGTAGCCCCTTCATTGGCTGCCTTGCGCAGTGCAGTCAGTTTTTCTTTTTTCTTGGTATATGCACCCTGTTGTGGGGTCTTGGGCTGTTCAGTCATAGGCTTTGCCTTGTTTCCGGGTACAATAATTGATACTTTAGGGTACGGTTAAAATATATCATAAAATATTATATATACGTAGTATATATTAGAATTCTGGTACAATAATGGGCTATCATCTCATCCTTAGATGAAAGCAATTCAGCGAGTTCGCATTACTATAGATGAGCCAACTAGTATCAATTAACTCATTGATACTAATCACTTTACAATCTATGATTGAAAATATGCTATTGATATATAAGGATATTATTTTCCTCTATTTTCTCCGAAAATTATGCTGCCCGAGGCTTATCCCGCATGATTGTCGCAACACATTCTGCCGCCACATCAAGCCCCTTTGAGGCATCTTTTGTCCATACAGGATACCACTCCCGAAAGGCTTGTTTCCCTCCTAGCTCCATGGCTTCCCCAGTAAGGGGATCGCGAATGGTTTTCTGAACAGCAGCCATAGCACCCAATGCCTCTCCCTCGCTAAAGCCCAGCTTCTCTAATGCCGCTAACATGGAGGGCTTAATCATGAACTTGGGTATATTAAGAACCGATACAGCTTCCGAAGCTGCTTCCATGCAATACAAGGCAACCTTGCCTTGCTCTTCGGGTACAATCACTCCATGTTCAATGGCGTTGAAACTGTAAAGAGCCATTTTCGTCTGATGGACAAACTCGGATATTACGGTTTCCAAACCTTGCAGTGTGATTGGGTTGTTTCTTATATACCGATGAATGCATGCAGCTTTGATACGTTTCCAAACACCCCAAGCCACTGCAATGGCCAGCACCCATAAGATGACTTCCATTTTATTTTCTCGGTTCTTTGGATTGGTTTGCTTCCGGCTCTGTATCGTCAATCAGCTTGCGCACCCTATCTACATATTTATCGCAACCAAACCCACTACCTTCAAAATTAGCATCAACGACCTTCTCCTTGCTGGTGACAAGTCGTATTTTGCAGTCTCCGCTAAAGGTGACTGGGGTGTTCTCTCGGATGGTGGTGCTGTTGCTGGCCACCCTTCCATTGGGTGCATATGTTGTAATGTATTGCGGCCTGTAGCTGGTGACCGTACCTGTACTGGTAAAGCTATCCCTCCACACATAGACCTTTTTGCCAGCAACAGTTACTTCGTCATCTGGGTAACCAAGATATTTGATTGCATAGGTAATATCTTTGCCAACAAAGCGAGGCACCCCCGTTTGAAGCGTGGAGAAGGTGGAAGTACAGGCAGATAAAAGCAAAACAGTAATAAGGACAAACGATAAGCGCATAACATTCTCCACATGGGCAGTTAAACAAAACGGCCACCAGATTTCTCTGGTGACCGGGCTGTTTGTAACCGCTCAACGAACGGCGCGGCGTATTCGCTCACGCTATTATATTTCGCCGCCAACCCGACCATAGGTCGAGAGGCAGCGTCATGATTACGGCTTGACGCTAGTTGCCGCGTTGAGAAGGGGTTACAAAGCCCTCGGACTTTCGTCCTGTACGTAAGGCTATAGAGAGCCTTACAGGGTGTCAATCAATCTCCTTTATCCTAGCTTGTCCACAAGGCTTTCCGGCTTTAAATGCGTGTATCGGAACAGCATCCGGTAATCCCGATGCCCTGAAATCAAGGCTACTTCTGGCACAGATAAACCACGCTCCACGAATCGGCTAATTGCTTCATGACGTAGATCATGAAAATGGAGGTCATGTAATCCAGCACGATCTCGCAGTCTCTCCCACGCTTGCTGAAATCCATTTCCGGTCAAAGGAAAGACGCGCTTATGCTTCTTGCCCTTTCTCTTTGTCTGCTCATGCAGTACCGCAAGAGCATAGCTGGAAAGTGGAATTGTTCGTGCATGACCATTCTTTGTAACGGGGATATGCAACGTTTTGGCATTGAAGTCTATATCCTTCCATTGCATTTGCAGTATCTCCCCTCTACGCATGCCAGTTGCAATAGCAAAGCGAATGATCGGCATGACATAGGGATTGTGAGTTTGTGCAAGGGCATCCTGCAAAGCCGTATATTCATCCTCTGATAAACGCCTGTTACGCCCTGCTTGTGGCTTTATCTTGGCAATCTTATTCAAGGGGTTCTCCCTGATCGGGATATTCCATTCACGCTCTGCCGTATCAAAGGCATGTTTAAGGATGGCAAGATCGCGCCTGACTGTTCCGGCCTTTACTTCTTTCAGCCTCATATCCCGATAGTCACAAATCTTTCCGGTTGTGATCTCTGCCAGTGATAGGCTTGCGAATGGTTGTTTGATTAAGTTGTCGAGGACATACTTTTCGCTATTGTAGCTACGTTTCTTAATGCTGATTTCGTCCCGATACCGTATCAGAAGGTCTTTAACCTTATGTTGGTCGAGAACCTTTAAGGGCGTAGGTAATGCCCCACGGTCTGCCTGTGTCTCCATGAACCGCGCCCATTCTTCGGCATCGGAGTGTTTGTGGAATGATCGGCTGATAGGTGCAAAGCCTTTACGCCTGATCTGTACTTCGTATTTGCCAGTTGGTCTTTTTCTGATGGTTGCCATAGCCTAAACCTCACTCAATTGTGGACAGAGTGTGGCAGGATGGTTTTTGGCTATTTCTTATTTCTCAGGTCTAGTCCGTTTAACACCTGTATTGCAACAGGTTGGTAATGGTGGAGATGAACGGGATCGAACCGTCGACCTCTTGCATGCCATGCAAGCGCTCTCCCAGCTGAGCTACATCCCCATTGGAGAAAAGATGTCAGAACATAGGCCGGTTGGGGGCGCTTTTCAAGAGGAATTTAACCGCTTGAAATCGCAGGGAGATAGGCCGCCCTAGGAGCAATCGACATTTGAGCCTTTACCCCCTCTCCCGCCCTGCGGGAGAGGGTTGGGGAGAGGGTGTGGTTCAGCAAAAGCGCCTTTTCGGCGCTGTCAACGATCCTTTCAGGCTCGTTGACCACCCTCTCCCGGCCTCTCCCGCAAAGCGGGAGAGGGGAAGTTGGGGCGATTTTTCAAATGTCGATTGCTCTTAGCGGCGGTTGCCCATGAGCTGCAGCAGCATCTGGAACAGGTTGATGAAATTGAGGTAGAGGCTTAAGGCCCCGACAATCGCCGTCTTGGCGTTGGCTTCCCCGGCGCCGGCGGAATAGAGCTCCTTGAGGCGCTGGGTTTCCCATGCGGTGAGGCCGGTGAAGATGAGCACGCCCAGGGCCGAGACCACGAATTGCACCATCGCCGAGTGCAGGAAGATGTTCACGATCATGGCGATGAAAATCCCCATCAGGCCCATGAACAGGAACGAGCCGACGCCGGTCAGGTCGCGCCTGGTGGTGTAGCCGTAAAGGCTGGTGGCGGCGAAGGTCGCGGCGGTGATGAAAAACACCCGCGCAATGCTGGCGCCGGTGAAGACGTGAAAAAGCGCGGCCATGGAAACCCCCATCACCGCCGAGAACAGGATGAACGTCAGTTTCAGTTTTTCCGAGGGCATCCGCGCGATGCGGGCGGGCGTGAAGCCGAACCAGATGAAGCCGAGCGGCGCCAGCATGGCGACCCAGGCCAGCGGGGTGCCGAAGATCAGGTTAAACAGGGCGGGCACGCTGGCCACGCCGAAAGCCGTCAGGCCGGTGACCACCAGCCCCAGCCCCATGGTATGATAGACATTGTGCATATAAGCCTGCAGCCCGGCATCGACGGCGGGGGTCGCGGCGTAACCGGCTTGGGGACGCTGGTAGGAGGGATCATATGACATGGACGTTTACCTTTCATCAGAGCTATATAATATTCAGCTTATACGTCCATTATACAGCATGGATCAGTTAAAAGCGCACAAAAACGATTATTCATAAAAATTCAGAAAGAAAACAACATGTTCAGGCTTTTCACCGGGATCCGGCTGCCGCCGCAGTTACGCCAGCAGCTGCATGTGCTGCAGGAGGGGATCGCCGGGGTGGGGGTCGATACGCGCCTGACCCTGCCGGATGATTTTCACATCACGCTTTGTTTCATCGGCAACGTCGATGCGGCGGCGGCGGAGACTGTTGACGAAGCCTTGTCCGGCATCCGCGCCGGCAAATTTTCCCTGACGGCGAAGGGGACGGGATGCTTTTCCGGCGGCCACGGCCCCAGCCATCTCTGGATGGGGCTCGCGCCCGGCGAGGCCCTGCCGCGCCTCAAGGATAAAATCGACCACGCTCTTGAAAAGCATCAGGTGCCGTTCGAAAAGCGCGGCAAATACACGCCGCATATTACCCTGGCCCGGATCCGGCACGGCGCCGAAGCGACCGCCGCGGCTTTCATGCAGCAGCATAACCTGTTCGCCAGCGAACCTTTCGCTGTGGATGAATTCATCCTCTACCGCAGCCATCCCGGGGAGGAAGGGCCGCGCTATGAGGAGATCGGCGTTTATCCGCTGTTCTCCCCCCTCTCCCCCTGAGGGAGAGGGCTGGGGTGAGGGGGCGTGGCGTCTGCCGCGCATATGACCCATATGACGCCCTGACGGGCTTACCCCTCACCCGACCTCTCCCACAAGGGGAGAGGGGATTTTTGTGCAACATACGGAATTTGAAAACCCTATCTAGGGCTTCGGCCCAAACTCCGCCTGCAGCTTTTGCAGGCATTCCGCGCGGTTGGGGGAGAAGTCTTCGCCGATCCACCACGCTTCGAGAGCCTCCAGCGTTTTGCCCATCTCCGGCCCCGGCGCATAGCCGAGATCGAGCAGGTCTTGTCCCTGCAGCGGAAAGCGCGGGGCGCGGAACGCGGTGGCGGTCTGGTACAGCCGCTCGAGGTCGCCTTTGTTCCCGGCTTTGGCGGCGGCGAGCAGCAGCACATTCCGCGCCATGTCGTTGCCGAGTTTATATACAACCTGCCGCGCTTCAGCATCGCTCATGGTCAGCGACACCTTGACGCCGGGATCAATCATTTTCAGCAGTTGCGCGGATTGCCCGTTCGAAAGCCGGAGCGATTGAGAGATGCGGGGGATTTCCCCGGCTGTCACATCGAGCACGGCGGCGAGACGGCGCAGGACAATCGCCCCGTCGTGATGTCCGGTTTCCAGACGCACCAGATTTTCCAGCGTCTCAACGCGGACGGCTTCCGGCAAAAACTGCGCCACGACGCCGCATTGCAGCATCAGCCTCCACACCGCCGGGCAGCGGTCGGAGTCCAGCAGCTTCAGGATTTCCTGGCGGATGCGCTCCGCCGAGAGTTTCGGGATTTGCGCGGCGGCGGCGGCGCAGGCCTCGAGCGCCGCGGCGTCCGGCTCGCCCCGGCCGAAGTGCGCGTAAAAGCGGAAGAAGCGGAGGATGCGCAAAACATCTTCGTGGATGCGGGTGGCGGGGTCGCCGACAAAGCGCACCCGCCCGAGGCGCAGGTCCTCGACGCCGCCGCAGGGGTCGAAAATATTGCCGTCGATGGTGCAGGACATCGCGTTGATGGTGAAGTCGCGCCGCGCCGCGTCGGCCGCCCAGTCGTCGGTGAACTCAACCTCCGCGTGGCGGCCGAAGGTGGCGACATCCCGCCGCAGCGTGGTGATTTCAAAGGGGTGGCCGTCGGCAATTGCCGTGACGGTGCCGTGCTTCAGCCCCGTCGGCGCGTAATTGATCTTGTGGCGGATGAGGCGTTCGATCACCGCTTCCGGCTTGAGCTTTGTCGCGATGTCGATGTCGAGCACCTTGCGGTTGACCAGCGCGTCGCGCACGCAGCCGCCGACGAAGCGCGCGTCGCCGCCGTCTTCCAGCAGCGCCGCCATGACGTGCGCGGTTTCCGGCGCGACCATCCACGCCTGCAGGCTGAGTTTTCCGCTAAAGCCGTTCATCGCCGATGACGTCCACGAAATTGCGGAGCATGCCCGCCGTGGCCCCCCAGATGTAAAAATCCTGCCAGGTCAGCGCGTAAAAATTCCGCTCCCGGCCTTCCAGCGTCACTTTTTTGCAGACGAGCGCCCCCGGGCTGAGGATGTAGTCGAGCGGGACCTCGAAAATTTTTTCCACCTCGAAGCTGTCGGGCTTCCATTCCTGCAGTGTTTTAATCAGCCCCACCACCGGCGCGACGCGGTAGCCGGTGCGGGTGATGTAAGGGTCGAGCGTGCCGAGAATTTCGGCATTCTGCGGCAAAAGCCCGATTTCCTCCGCCGCCTCGCGCAGCGCTGTCGCCGCGGGATCGCGGTCGGTTTCGTCCGCGCCGCCGCCGGGAAAACTGATCTGCCCGGCATGGGCGTTCAGGTGCGCGGTGCGCTGCGTGAACAGCACGGTGTAGCCGGTGTCGCGCTTCAGGAGAGGGACCAGCACGGCGGCCGGGCGGTACGGCGGCGGCAGGAACAGTTCCGGATTGAGGCTGTAGTCGCCCCGCTCCTGCGGCTGGTAAGCGGCAAGTTTTTTGCGGAGGTTATCCTCAAAGTTCAAATCTTTCCGATCGGGAAAAATATGTTGCGGCTCCATAGTCCCAGAAGTCCTTTCTTTGTCTCGTCGGCGACGGCCAGCTTGACCAGTTCATAATAGACGGAACGCACGATCAGCGCCTCCAGCCCTGCGCGCACCAGGATATAGGGCGAAGGCTCCCCCGTCTCCGGGTTGATCTCCACCCGCAGCGGATGTTCCTCCCCGGCCTCGATCCAGTCGTCCAGGTTGGTCCTGAATAGCAGGGTTTGCGATTCACCTGAAGAACTGCTTTTCAGCTCCACCGCCGTAAACGGCGCGTCCTCGACCTCGATCCGCCCTTTCTCAAAGGGGGTGACCAGCCAGTAGCCGCCTTTGTCGTCCCTGTGCAGCACGCTGGCGAAGAGCTTTACCAGATTATGCCGCGTGATCGGGCTGCCCTGATAGAGCCAGGTGCCATCCTTAAGAATTTTGATCCCGTAGTATTCATTTGAATCGATGCGAGATGACATGGGCAAGCCGCTTTCCTTGATAGGAGCCTATTATAACTGTTTTAAAACAAAAAAGACCCATCGGCTTTCGCCGAATGAGTCTTTTTTATCCGCAGGGGGACCGATCCCCGCCACAACAGCGATTTTATTCAACCACAGGTTGCTATGAAGGTCAAGTCTTGTTTACCTCCGGTTATGTCCAGCCATATGCCGCACTTCACTTGGAGCGCATCAGTTCAACGAGTTTCTCTGCTGATGGATAAGTTGTCATTTCTTCCTCCAAAGATCATTTTTAAAAATAATATCGCCGTATTCAAAAGCTCCATGATCAGCGTGTGTTTTTCTATATTCCCTTATTCTCACATGCTGCATTTGCGGAGTTTCGTCAAACTTCTTTACGATGATATTATTTATCTCTCCCAATATTTCCTGATCTTCAATAGCATAGGTCTGGAACTGAAACCCTCCGTTTATAGGACCCACAAAATAAATATATCCGCCGCATTTCTTAAATTGAAGCTCACAAACTCCATGCCGTATGAGCACATTCGCCACTTCTTTGGAGACCTCTTCATACTCTTGGTAAAATGTCATATCTTCGCCGGGTATGAAGCAAGCCGTGAGAAGAGATAGTAAACCTGCCATACAGATTTTTTTAATTTTATCCCTATAAAAATATTTCACTGACATGCTATTTTCCTTCAAACATATCTTTTTCCAAACAAACACCCCTTATCATCATGGGCGTTCTCCTTCAGTTTTGTCCACGCACCCCACGCCATTTTTATTCAACCATAAGTTGCACAAAAAGTCAAGTCCTTTTCAAGAAAGCGCCGCTGATTTGGAATGGCATCCCGGCACGGTTTTATCTATGATGAAGCCTGCAACAGTCCAGAAAGCAAAGTGAAACGCCATGTCCGTACAACCGCTCGCCGCTGAAATAACCAACGACCTCGAGAACAAGGTGATCGCCCTGTCGTCGCGGCTGAAGGAGGCGCGGCAGGACATCCACAAGGTTATTTTCGGGCAGGAGAAGGTCGTTGATCTGTGCCTGACTGGGATTTTGGCCGGCGGCCACTTCCTGGTGATGGGGCTGCCGGGCTTGGGCAAGACCAAGCTGGTGGAAACGCTGGGCACGGTGATGGGGCTCGACAACAAGCGCGTGCAATGCACGCCCGACCTGATGCCGGCGGACATCCTCGGCTCGGAAATCCTCGGCGGCGAGGGCGACGACCGCAGCTTCAGGTTTATCCAGGGCCCCGTCTTCTGCCAGCTGCTGATGGCCGATGAAATCAATCGCGCCAGTCCGCGCACCCAGTCGGCGCTGCTGCAGGCGATGCAGGAATACCAAGTCTCCGTCGGCGGCGTCACTTACGACCTGCCGCGCCCCTTTCATGTGATGGCGACCCAGAACCCGCTGGAGCAGGAGGGCACCTATCCGCTGCCCGAGGCGCAGCTCGACCGCTTCATGCTGCAAATCGACATCGGCTATCCCTCGACGGACGACGAGCGCCGGATGATGCTGGTGACCACCGGCATCAGCGCGGAAAGCGCTTCCGCCGTCTTCGATGCGAGTGAAATCCTGGCGGCGCAATATATCATCCGCCAGCTGCCCATCGGGCAAAAAGTCGTCGATGGCATCCTGGCGCTGGTCCAGTCGGGCCGGCCGGAACAAAGCAGCCTCGCCTCGGTTCAAAAGCATGTCAGCTGGGGGCCGGGGCCGCGCGCCTCGCAATCCTTCATGCTGGCCGCCCGGGCCAAGGCCCTGCTGGACGGGCGCTACGCCCCGTCGCTGGACGATGTGCTGGAACTGGCGCCCGCCATCCTCAGGCACCGCATGGCCCTGCATTTCTCCGCCCGCGCCGAGGGGCTGGCGCTGGAGGATATCATCCGGGATATGTGCTCAACTATCGCCTAGATACTCCAAAAAACCGTTGCGCTTTTTAAATAGGTCAGCATATTGGTGGTATCAGATTCTTAGGGATATTCACATGAAAATTTCCATATTCGGAGTTCTCTCCAATATCCAGATTCTTCTCCATACCGCCCTCAGGGGGAAGCGGGTGGGGGTGGATCAGTTGGGTAACAAATATTATAAGGCCAAGCCGCGCCGGGGCACGAAGCTGGAGCGGCGCTGGGTCATTTACAAGACCGGGACCGACGCCTCGCAGGTGCCGCCCGAATGGCACGGCTGGCTGCATCATCAGACCGACGTTGTTCCCGCAAAGACCAACCCCTATCGTCAGGACTGGATCCAGCCGCATCAACCCAACCTGACCGGCACCGATCGGGCTTATCTGCCGCCGGCGCTCAAGGGCCAACCGCGCGCCGCCGCCACCGGCGATTATATCCCGTGGCATCCGCCACAATAAAATTGAGGACAAGAAAGCATGCAAAAAAATATTGTTGAAACCATCATGGGGGCTGTTGTTTTGCTGGTTGCAGGCGGTTTCCTGCTGTTCTTCTACAAGACCACCGACATCCGCCCTTCCTCCGGCTATGAACTGACCGCCGCCTTCAGCAAGATCGACGGCCTGGACAGCGGCAGCCCGGTCAGGATCAGCGGCGTCAAAATCGGCCAGGTGCTCGATTTCAAGCTGGACCCCAAAAACTTCCGCGCCATCGTGCGCATGAACATCAACGAAGGTATCAAGTTGCCGAGAGACACGGCGGCGGTCATCGCCAGCTCCGGCCTGCTCGACGGCAAGTTTATGACCCTGGAACCCGGCGCCGACGAGGACTTTCTGGAGCCCGGCGACCAGATCGAGTTCACCCAGTCCACCCCCGGCCTCGAGCAATTGCTGGGGCAGGTCATTTTCAGCCTGAACAAGGAGAAGGATGACGGCGGCAAAAAAAGCGGCGGCAAGCCGTCGTCTAAAAAATCCTAAATGATGTTGCGCTTTCTTATCGCCGCGGCGTTCCTGGGCGGGCTGCTTTTCGGCCCGGCCGCCCCGGCTGCGGCGCGGCAGATGGAGGACATGAACATTGCCGTGCTGCGCACCATCGACAAGATTTCCGCCCGCACCAGCACCTTTGAAGTTCCCGTCGATAAGACCGTCAAGTTCGGCTCCTCCCTGTTCATCAAGGCGCGCGCCTGCCGCCAGGCCTCGGCGATGGAAAAACAGGAATCAGCGGCTTTCCTGCAAATCTGGGAAAGGAAGCCCGCCGAGGAGAAATCCCATTGGGTTTTCAGCGGCTGGATGTTCGCCTCCAACCCGTCGCTTTCGGCCATGGACCATCCCGTCTATGATGTCTGGGTGATCGACTGCAAGAACAGCGTCACGTCCGCGAAATCGCAGGCGTTCTCGTCGGAAAAGACGCCGGAGGGCAACCCGGCCACGGCTCCCGCCGCGCCTCCGGCCAAGGAAGCTCCCGCACCCGCGGGCGATTGATCCCTGTTGAAGGAAACTTTCTTTTCCAGCGCGATTTTCAGGCGGCGCTGGTATTCGCCGCGGGAAATTTCGCAAACGCCGAACTGCCGCAGGTGCTCGTTGGTGAATTGGGTGTCCAGCAGCTCAAACCCCTGCCGCCACAGCCGCGCCGCCAGATACACCAGCGCGATCTTGCTGGCGTCGGTGGCGGTGGAGAACATGCTCTCGCCGAAAAAAGCCCCGCCGAGCGCGATGCCGTAAAGGCCGCCGACCAGCCGCCCGTCCTGCCAGGCTTCGACGCTGTGCGCATAACCCTGACGATGAAGCGCGGTATAGAGCGCGATAATATCGTCGTTGATCCAGGTATCGGGGCGGGTGTCGGCGCAGCCCTGCATGACCCGCGCGAAGGCCTGGTCGAAAGTGACGCGGTAAGGGCGTTTTTTGACGGTGTGCCGCAGTTTCTTCGGCACATGCAACCCCGCAATCGGCAGCACGCCGCGCAAAGGGGGGTCATACCAGCGGATATCCGCGCTTTCCCGATGCGCCGCCATCGGGAAAATTCCGGCGCGGTAGGCTTGTAAAATAATTTCCGGCGTCAGCTCTGCCACAGAACCTCTCTTTTCGTTCGTCCATTATCGCAGAAAATGCGCCCGTCAGGAAACCTTCAGGCGGCTGGATTTTGCGGCGAAGGGACTGGCCGGGTATTCGTCCGCGCAAACATGCACAATTGTATATCCCTCCCCGTACCCCGGCGTGATGACGCTTCCGGCCAGGTCATGCTCCAGATAAACCCCGCCCACATGTTCGACCAGCATGGGGCACCCGGGCCGGAAGGCCAGGCGGCCGACGGTGTGCGCCAGGTTGCCGGACAGGGTTTCACACATGCGGCGGGGAAAAAGTACGATTTTCTGTTTCATGGGCTTGCTCTCCATTTGTTGTTTTTGCCATTGAGCGGGCAGTTATGTAATACATGAATAATCCGCGATTCACGAAAAGGAATCGCAGGTCTTCATGACCATCAACCAAGAGGGATTATTTCAGGTCTTTGATGAGTTTCAGGGTGAGCAGGTCGTCGATGGCGCGCATCTCATTGGCCCGGACGGCGGCATCATCGTAACAAACCCCGGCCCCGTCGGGAATATAGCCCTTTTTGACATAGAGGCGCTGCGCGGCGCCGTAGCGGGAATAGAGCCCGACCCCGATGCCGGCCGCAGATTTCCCCGCCTGACGGACCAATGCCTCGCAGGCCTCCACCAGCCGGCCGCCCAGGCCCTGCTGCCGCGCCTCGGGGATGACGTTGAGGTCCTGGATTTCGGGGATATCCTGTTTCCTAAAGGGCTGGTACAGCGGCTGCCAGATCAGCTGCACGTAGCCGACGGGGCGGACGGCCTGCGCCGCGATGAGGACAACTCTTTTTTTCTCCCGCTGTTCCGCCAGGCAGCGCTCGAAATATCCCGGCTCGTGCACCGTCCCCATCTCCGCCGCAATGCGGCCGAGGCCGTCAAGATCGGAGGCGGTCGCCTGACGGATATGTTCTGCTGTCATGGCTTGGGCGGATTTTTTTTCAACGGCGGTTTCGACGGGCGCTGGTCTTTCAGTTTTTTGAAGCGCGCATTGGCCGTGTCTTTGGCGCGCTTGTCGGCCGCCTGTTTCTTTTGCTCGGCGAGGCGCCTCTTTTCCGGCCATTGTTCGATGATCTGCGCAATGGCGTCGTGGTTGAAGTCCTTGGCCAGCAGGAGCGCGGTGCGCTTGTTGTTGTCCACCTCAGCAAGCCCGGCGCCTTTTTCCAGCAGCAGCGTGATAAGGCTCTCGTGCCCTCTTTGCGCGGCGCACATCAGGGGGGTTTTGCCGTTGTTTTCCTTGTCGTCGATCCGCGCGCCGCGTTCCAGCAGCAGCGCGGCAACCTCCAGATGGCCGTTCCACGCCGCCCAGGTCAGGGCGTTATCGCCGATGTGGTTTTTTTCATCGATGATGCCGGCGCCATATTCGTCGAGCGCTGCCCGGATGGCGGCGATATCCCCGTGCTGGGCGGCGGTGCAGAAGTTGTTGATCTCATCCTGGCTTGGCGCGCTGTTCATGGGGCTTGAACCTAATATTTTTCTGGCAGGGTCGCCGACGGCCTTTGTTTCGGCGTCCTGCCCTTGCCGTTTCCGCGACCCCCTCGCTCAGGCGCCTGAAGTGGCCTTCGGAGGCGCTCTTTTCCTGGGAGCGCAGCACCGTCTTTGCCTCGAACATTTTCCGGGCCATGGCGATGTCGCCGGTCATGAACACGTTATGCGCGAGCTGCATGTTCCCCATCACCAGCGCGTGCATGGCGGCGATTTCGGCGAAGCCCTGGCGCGAGAAGGTGTCCTGGTTGCGGATTTTCTTCATCGCCATTTCCATCATGCTGTTGTCGATGATGTCGCCGACATGCTCGAGGTTGGTGGAGAAATTCAGGATCTGCATATAACGGCGGGTCTCCTCCTTGCTGAGGGATTCGCCCGACAGCCGCGCCAGGTAGGTCTTGACCGATTCATAAAGGCTATCGACGATGGCTTCCCGGTCGCGGATGTCCTTGACCAGCCGCGCATTGTTGACCCGGAACGACTCCAGCGTGTCGCGCAGCATCCCCTGCACGATGTCGCATATGCGCAGGGTTTCGCGGGAGACGCAGGCCAGCGCCGCCGGCGGCGTGCTGATGGCGATGGGGTCCAGGTAGCGCGGCAGGCTTTCGTCCTCGTCGCGGGGGCGGTCGGGCAAAACGACCTGGCTCAGGCGCGTCAGGGGGACGATAAAGGGCAGGAACAACAGCGCCACGCCGATATTGAACGCGGTATGGAAGTTGACCAGCATGCGCGCCGGATTCGGGTGCAGCTGTTCGATGAACGGCAGGATCAGGCTGCTCATGAACGGCATGACGAAAAGGACGCCGAGGCCCCGGATGACCAGGTTGCCGAGCGGCACGCGCCGTCCCGCCGGCATGTCGCGCAGGGTCATGATGACCGGCCCCAGCGCGCCGCCGATGTTGGCGCCCAGCACCATAAAAAGCCCGAGTTCCACCGGAATGGTGCCGGAACCGACAAAACTCATGTACAGAAGGACCATGCCCAGGCTCGAATGTACCATCCAGGTGATGAGCGCGGAGATCATCACCGCCAGTATCGGCTGGTCGCCCAGGGGGCCGGTCAGGGCCTGCAATACCTCGGAATGCTTCAGGGGTTCGGCCACGGCCGTGATCGCCTTTAACGCCACCAGCGCGAGACCGATCCCGATCATGGCGCGCCCGACGTGCTTGTACTGGGTTTCCTCCATCGCTTTGGCGACGATGTAGCCGGACGTAATCATCACCGGCGCGAGCCAGCGCAGGTCGAGGGACATGAACTGGGCGGCGATCGTGGTGCCGACATCCGCGCCCAGCATCACCGCGATCGCCGCCGAAACCGTGATGACGCTGCGGGCGGCGAAGGAGCTGACAATCAGGCTGGTGGCGGTGCTGCTCTGCAGGATGGCGGCGACGGACAGCCCGACGAAGAAGGCCTTGAAGCGGTTGTTGGTCGAATTGGAAATGATCCGGCGCAGCATCGTGCCGAAGGCGCGGTTCAGCCCGTAGCTGACCATGTTCACCCCCCACAACAGGAGGCAAACCCCGCCCACGATATGAATCAGTATTTCCGTGCCGCTAATGGCCGTTACTCCTAAAAACGAATGAGGCTTGGGCTTATTTCAGCTGCGCCCATATCTTTTTCTTTGCCTTGTACATGATGCCGGCAAAGGCGAGCAGGAAGAGGATGACTTTCAGCCCCGTCTGCTTGCGCTGTTCCATGTGCGGTTCGGAAGCCCAGGCCAGGAACTGCGTGACGTCGCGCGCCTCTTGCTCCAGGCTGGCGCCCGTGCCGTCGGAATAGCTGACCTGGCCGTCCGCCAGCGGCTTGGCCATCGCAATCTGGTGGCCGGGGAAATATTTGTTGTAGTTCATGCCCGGCTGCATTTCCAGACCGGCCGGCGCGTCCTCAAATCCGGTCAGGACGCCGAAAATGTAATCCTCGGCGCCTTCGCGCGCCTTGACCAGCAGGGACATGTCCGGCGGCAGGGCGCCGTTATTGGCGGCGCGCGCGGCCTTGTCGTTCTTGAAGGGCGACTTGAAGGGGTCGGAAGGCAGGGCGGTGCGTTCGAACATTTCGCCGTCGTCATTGGGGCCGTCGGTGACGGTATATTGCGCGGCAACCGCCTTCACTTCATCCGGCGTGTAGCCGAGGTCCCCGAGATTGCGGTAGGAGAGGAACTTCATCGCATGGCAGGACGAGCGGACTTCCTTATAGACCTGGAAGCCGCGCTGCACCGCCGCCTTGTCGTAGGCGCCGAAAAGGCTCTTGTGCGGCCAGTGCTGTTTGGGCAGAGCGATTTCTTCTGCTGCAAATGCCTGCGACGACAGCGTCAGTAACAACGCCGAGAATAAAAGCGTTTTTTTCATCAGTCTTCGACCTCTTCATGGATGCTTTTGGGAAGGGGGAGGGTTTTTTCGTTTTTGCCGAGCCACGGCACGATCACCAGGAAGTGCAGGAAGTAATAGAACGTCCCCACCCGGCCGAACCAGACGGCGGCGCCTTCCGGCGGCTTGGCCCCGGCATAGGTCAGCGCCGCCATGGCGGCGATCAGCAGCATCAGGCACCACTTATAGACCGGGCGGTAGCGGGCGCTCCTGACCGGCGAGGTGTCGAGCCAGGGCAGGAACAGCAGCAGCAGGATCGAGCCGAACATCGCCAGCACGCCCTGCAGCTTCGCCGTCAGCAGGACGATGTGCGTGAACGGGATGGAGATGTCGAGCGTGAAGGCGCGCAGGATCGCGTAGAAGGGCAGGAAATACCATTCCGGCACGATGTGCGACGGCGTCTGCATCGGGTCGAACTGCTTGAAGTGATCCGGCTCCGTCAGCAGCAGCGGCGCGAAAAACACCATCGCCATGAACAGGACCAGAAAGACGACCGTGCCGAAGGAGTCCTTGGTCGTGTAATAGGGGGAGAAGGGGATGGTGTCCTTTTCCGACTTCGGTTCGACGCCGGTCGGGTTGTTGGAGCCGGTCACATGCAGCGCCCAGACGTGGACGAACACCACGGCGCAGATGAGGAACGGCAGCAGGAAGTGCAGCGCGTAGAAGCGGTTGAGCGTCGGGCTATCGACGGAGAAGCCGCCCCACAGCCAGGTCACCAGGCCGTCGCCGACCAGCGGCACGGCGGAGAACAGGCTGGTGATGACCGTCACGCCCCAGCCGCTCATCTGGCTCCACGGCAGGGCATAGCCCATGAACGCGGTCGCCATCATCAGCAGCATGATGACTACGCCGAAGATCCAGATCAGCTCACGCGGTTTTTTATAGGAGCCGTAGAACAGGCCGCGGAAAATGTGGATATAGACGGCGATGAAGAAGAACGAGGCGCCGTTCATGTGCGTATAGCGCAGCAGCCAGCCGTAATTGACGTCCCGCGACATGCGCTCGATGCTCTCGAAGGCCATGCTGCCGGTCGGCACGTAGTTCATGGCCAGAAAAATGCCGGTGACGATCATGATGCCCAGCATCGCCATGGCGATGGCGCCGAAGTTCCAGAAATAGTTGAAGTTGCGCGGGGTCGGGAACTTGCCGTATTCGTTTTGCATCATGGAAAAAACCGGCAGGCGGTCGTTGATCCACTGAATGGTCTTGTTGTCGAACTTTTCTGTCTTTGCAGAACCAGCCATTGTGTCTATTCCTTCAAAAATATGTTTCGCATGCGGGGCATGACATTAACCGATGCGGACGAGGGTATCGGTCACGAATTCATATGTCGGCACTGTCAGGTTTTTCGGCGCCGGGCCCTTGCGGATGCGGCCCGAGATGTCGTAGTGCGAACCGTGGCAGGGGCAGAACCAGCCGCCGAAATCGCCGCGCGGCTGGCCGGGCTTGGTGCCGAGCGGAATGCAGCCGAGATGCGTGCAGACGCCCTTGATAATCAGCCATTCGGCTTTCTTGACGCGGTCTTCGTCCTTTTGCGGATCGCGCAGGGACTGCCAGTCCTCGCCGCGCACTTGCGCGATTTCTTCCGGCGTGCGGTGGCGGATGAACACCGGCGCGCCGCGCCACACCGCCGTGATCGCCTGGCCCACTTCGACCTTGCTGATGTCAACTTCCGTTGAGGCCAGCGCCAGCGTGTCCGCGGCGGGGTTCATGCTGTCCACCAGCGGCCATACGGCGCTGCCCACGCTGACCGCGCCCATGGCGCCCGCCGTCAGATAAAGAAAATCCCGGCGGTTCCCGCCTTTTTTTAATGTTGAGTCCATTCTTATTCTTCCTACATGAAGTGCGCCGCCCTGAACGGGCACTAGCTCACACAAAACAGTCGACACTGTTCAACAAAAGATAGTACGCTGATGCAGGGGAAAATAAAAGACACCGATTAAAAAAACAAGAACATTATGTTCAACAATCATTCAAAAAAAAGCTTTTTACCTCAATGTGATGGCCGCGCCCTTGATTTCATAAAAATCTGCGCCGCCTTGTTTATGGTTATCGACCATATGAACGCGATCTGGTTCGGCGAAGCATTTTTCCCGCTGCATCTGCTGGGCCGCGCGTCTTTTCCGCTGTTCTGTTACGCGGTGGCGGCGGCGGTGATGAAAAAGGATGCCGGCGGGGCGGGGCGCTATGCCGCAAAGCTGCTGGTGCTGGGGGCGCTGGTGCAGCCTTTTTACCAATTGGCGCTGGGTCTGGAGACCGGCAACGTTGTTTTTACCCTCGCTGCCGGCGCCGCCCTCGCCGCCTTCAGCTCCCGCGTCAGGCCCTGGCAAATCTATGCCCTTTATATCGTCGCGGCTTTGTCGATGCTTTTGCCGACCGCGCTTGAGTTCGGCCTGGCAGGAATCATGCTGCCTTCCGCCATCGTGCTGGCGCTGCGCGGGCAGAGGAGCGTTTACCCCTTCCTGATTTTGCTGCTGTTCTCCGCCAATATGGGCGGCCTGCTGGAGACCTTGCGGCAGGGGATGGGCGGCAATGTCTGGATTGCCTACTCCGCCGTCGGGCTGGCAAGCACGCTGCTGCCGTGGCTGGTGCTGAGCATCGCCAAAGACCTGAAGCCATCCGGGCGCTATCTGCCGAAATATGCGCTGCATGTTTTTTATCCGGCGCACCTGCTGCTGCTGAAGGCGCTGGGGCTGGCGTTCTTCACATGAGACTGGCGTTGTTCGAGCCCGACATTCCGCAGAACACCGGCGCCCTGATGCGGCTCTGCGCCTGCCTGAAGGTGCCGCTGGACATTATCGAGCCGTGCGGATTTTTATTGTCGGATAAAAACCTCAAACGCGCCGGCATGGACTATCTCGAGCATCTGGACCTGACGCGGCACCTGGATTGGGACGCTTTCAAGGCGGCCACTGCCGGCAAAAGGCTGGTTCTCATATCGACCAAATCCAGCAGCTCTTTTCTCGATTTTTCCTTCGCTCCGGACGATATTCTCATCGCCGGACGCGAAAGCGCCGGGGTTCCCGATCATGTCCATCAGCAGTGCGCGGCGCGGCTGAAAATCCCGATGATCGCGGCGGCGCGTTCGTTGAATGTGGCGTTGGCGTCGGGAATCGTTCTCGGCGAGGCTTTGCGGCAGACGGGCGGTTATCCTTTACCTGCCGGGACGGAATGAATTGAGGAACCTCCTGAGGGCGCCGGGTTCTTGCGGCGGCGTTTCTTGCGACGCCTTCAGGAGATCCTTGAGCGGGTCCGGCATCCCGCCGAAAATAATCAAAGCCTGATAGGCGTCGTTGACCTCATCCGGGTCGAGCGCCGCCAGTTTTTTTGTGCCGAGCGGCGTGACTTCATCGCCGACCTGTTTCCATTCGGCGGCATACGGCTCTTTCGGCTGGGAGGGGTCCGTGCCGGTGTGAAAATGATATTCCCGGACCACATTTTCCGTGGCCGACGATCCGCCGGTCGCTATGGTTTTCTGGCTGATGGTTTCCCGCATCGTATAAAAATCTACCAGGCGGTATCTTGAAACGGAGCGCTGGCTGGTCTCCTTAAAACTTTTTTTCATTTCTGCGCGTTCCTTTGAAAGTTAACGCCCCATGTTGGATATGGCAACACCATGACAAGTGTATGGTACCGCATAAGTATTAATTTTTTTTTAACGGCTTCAATATTTTTGAAGCATTTCACAGGGATATCTGTATTTTGTACGCATAGGTAATCTTAAAGGAAGGCCGTCATGAAACAACAAGCTGAAACATGGTTTACGGCGCTGTGCGACCAGATCTGCGCGGCGTTTGAAAAGATCGAGGCCGATCTGACCGGCACCTATCGCGACCTGCCGCCGGGACGGTTCGAGAGAAAGCCGTGGGAACGTAAAAATGAAGACGGCTCGGCCGGCGGCGGTGGCGTCATCTCCATCATGCGCGGGCGCGTGTTCGAGAAGGTCGGCGTCAATATCTCGACGGTGCATGGGAAATTTTCCGAAGCTTTCCGCAAGCAGATTCCCGGCGCGGAAGACAGCGGCGCGTTTTTCGCCACCGGCATCAGCCTGGTCGCGCACATGCGCTCGCCGCTGGTGCCCGCCGTGCATATGAATACCCGGCACATCGTCACTTCCAAGAGCTGGTTCGGCGGCGGGGCGGACCTGACGCCGATGACGCCGGTGCAAAAAGACACCGATGATTTTCACGCCGCTTTCAAGGCCGCCTGCGACGCCACCGACGCGGCCTATTACCCGAAGTTCAAGAAATGGTGCGACGAATATTTCTTCCTGCCGCACCGCAACGAGCCGCGTGGCGTCGGCGGAATTTTCTATGATTATCTCGACAGCGGCGACAAGGCGAAGGACTTCGCCTTCACCCAGGATGTCGGCAAGGCCTTCCTGAAGATTTATCCCGAGATCGTCCGCCGCCATATGAATGACCCCTGGACGGCGGAACAGCGCGAGCACCAGTTGGTCCGGCGTGGCCGCTATGCGGAATTCAATTTGCTCTACGACCGCGGCACCCAGTTCGGCCTTAAAACTGGCGGCAATACCGAAGGGATCCTGATGTCCCTGCCGCCGGAGGCAAAATGGCCTTGAAAAATAAGGGGAAATTTTATCACCCTTATTAAACTCAAGAGAATACATAATCTTTTTCCTTGCCAGCCATAGCAATTTGCTTTACCTAAGATGTATCTCACACATAAGGGCAAAAGCATGACCAAAGCAGAAGAATTGAAATCCAAGACCTCCTTGCCGCTGATTATGGCGCCGATGTTTCTTGTCTCCACTCCGGCGCTGGCGCTGGCTGCTTGCGCGGAAGGCGTTGTTGGCAGTTTTCCGGCGCTGAACCAGCGCACCTCCGCAGGGTTTGAGCAGTGGCTCATTGAAATGAATACCGGTCTTGAAAAACTGCGCCAGCCCGACCCGAGCAAAGTGATTGCCCCCTATGCCGTCAACCTGATCCTGGCCCATCCGCGCCTGAATGATGACCTGGCCCTGATCGTCAAGCATAAAGTGCCGGTCGTTATCACCTCGCTGGGCATCAACAAAGACGTCATCGACGCGATCCATTCTTACGGCGGCATCGTGCTGCACGACGTCACCAACGCGCATCATGCCAGAAAGGCGATTGCGGCGGGGGTCGATGGCATCATCGCCGTTGCGGCGGGCGCCGGCGGCCATGCCGGAAACCTGAACCCGATCGCGCTGGTCGATGAGATCCGTTCCTTCTACGACGGCCTTCTGGTCCTGTCGGGCTGCATGACCGCGGGCAGCGATATCCTCGCGGCCGAGGCCATGGGCGCTGACTTCGCCTACATGGGCACGCGCTTCCTCAACACCGTTGAATCGGGCGCCAACCCGGAGCACAAGCAGATGATCATCGATGCCCAGGCTTCGGACCTTATATACACTTCCGCCATCAGCGGCGTTCCCGCCAACTTCCTGGGCAAGAGCCTCGAAAAAGCCGGCTACGACCTTGAGGTGCTTAAAAGCGCCGGCCCCGGCACCGGCAAGATGGAGCCCGGCAAGCCGAGCGGCTGGAACAGGTTCTGGTCCGCCATCACCCGCATGCCCAACAAATTCCTGAGCAAGCACTTCAAGAAGGCCAGCGGCGGCAAGCTTAAAAAAGCTCTGGGCGAAAAAGCCATGAAAAAAGAAGCGGCCACCTGGGCCACCGTCTGGTCCGCAGGACAGGGCGTCAGCAATATCAATGACGCACCGACCGTCCATGACCTGATCGACCGCCTGAAGAAGGAATATGAAGCAGCGCAGAGCAAGTTGATCGCCAAATTCAACAAACCGCAAGCCAAAGGGCCGCAAACACCAACGCCTTGAAAATAAACAATATTTTATCATAATAGGCCACAGAGGTTATCTGTGGCCTATTATTTTATATTACATAATAATTTTTTATGTTATATTGGCCTCTTGCAGATTCGTATCAACTTTTTTGTGAGTGCAGGGCATGGGCGTATTGAAGAGGATAAAAGATGATTTTACGGCGGCAGCGCGCCGTTTTGCCGCCGTGACGGCCTTTGCCGGCAGCAGCCTCTTTTTCTCCACTGACGGGGTTGCACAAACGCTAACCACTCCGGCGAATAATAATGCCGCCCAGACGGAACAAGTCGTCAGGAAACATTCTCACCTGAACAAGAAGCAGCGGCAAGAAATCAACGCCGCCCTGATCCAGCAAGGGCAGGAACAGTTCGTGAATTTTCTGCCTTCCGTGGAAAGCGGCTACTCGTGCCAGCTTCAGGATTTGCAGCAGGAATTGAACACCCGCCTGAAGGCCAGCGACCCGAACTCCAAGATCCGCGTGGTCATCCTCGATCCGATCCAGATGGATGTCGGGCTCAGCCTCGGGCTTTGGCCGGGGGAGGTAGCCGTGCAGATGCTGTGGGCGCAAGGCGTCAAACCCGATGCCATCCTGGTATACCAGGTCGCGGAAGCCTTCACTGGCGTGGCCGTGGTTTCCGCGGGGCAGGACACCACCTATACCTCAGACCCGAAGACGGTATGGAGCAGCCCGGATGCGGAAGGAAACATCGTCCGCATCGTCATTCCGGTATCCGATTACGCGCCGTGCTTTTATATCCCCGGCCTGTCATCGCAGGATATGACTGAAGCCGTTGACCGCCATGAAGGCTGGCACGCCATCGACCGGAAAAACATCAGGCCGGTCATTGACTATCTCAAGCTCAACCCCGATTCCCTGAAAACGATCCGGCAGAAGAACGGCAACCTCGATTACCTGAAGTATTCCTGCTCGAAGTATAATAGAGAATCCTATGCCGATGTCGGCTCCGCCGGCGACATGATCCGCAACGGCCGCGGGCCAGAGCTTATCAGCCAGCTGATCGCCTGGCGCATGGCGAACAGAGAAGACGTCAGCCATATGTCGCCCCCGGCCTTGCGCGAATTGCAGGCGCAGATCAGCGCCATGGGGCTTGACAAGTTCCGGGCGCTGGACGATCAGCAAGCGGAACAGCTTTACAACGGCGTCATTGACAAGATCGGTCTGACCCCGGCGCGGCTGACCCTGGTCTATCAATACCTTCAGTGCGCGCCGGAAAAGAGGATGGACTTCGTGGTTGAAAACGAGTGCGACCCGGACTTCGCCGTCGCCTTCAGCTACATCAACAGTTTTGTGATGCTGGATGTTGCCGAAAGACCCGTTTCCGCCTTGAGCGAAGACACGGAAGTTTCAATGATCCTGGACATGATGGACATCCCGGCCGCCATGCAGGCCTGGGACGCGAAAACCGATCTGCAAAAACGCGCCATGGCGATTGACGGCAAGATCACGCCGGCTTCTTATGCCAGGGCCTACGGCTCGCTCATGAATGATATGGACAACCTTTTTGACAGTGCGGATATTTACACGCAGGCGTTCCTGGCGAGCAAAATGATTAAGCTCAAGAACACGTTTCTTGTCTCGGTTGTGACTACTGATTATGTCCAGGCGAATAAAATTTACGGCGTGGATATTGTCGTTGCCGAACCTTCCCTGCAAAAGGCTTTGCAGCAGGACAAGCAGCCGAAAAGCTTCTTCCCGCACCCGCAGAAATAGCCATTTGTTTCCAAAATCAATTTTCGGAACATGCATCCTTATTCCGTAATTTTGTTACAAAAAAACGGTATTGTGCAATATAAATATTGCTGTAATCTGTACGTCTTCGACAGATTCGTATCAACTTTTTTGTGAGTGCAGAACCATGGGCGTATTCAAGAAGATAAAATCTCTGACTGAGTCTTTCACCAAAGCCACCCGCCGTTTCGCTGCGGTGACGACATTCGGCGTCAGCAGCGTCCTTGCCACCGGGACAGCATTCGCGCAAACGCAAACCGCGCCGGCGAATAACAACAAGACCAAAACGGAACAGACGTCAGCCACCGCCACCAAGCTGACCGAGACGCAGCGGCAAAAAATCAACGAGGAGCTGATCCGGCAAGGCCAGGATCAGGCCGAAGTTTTGCTGGCCTCCACGGAAGACAGCTATTCACTCTGGCTCGACGGCTTGCAGAAAGACCTCAACGACCAACTGAAGGAAAGCAACCCGGACGGCGATATCCGCGTCGTGGTGCTGGACCCGATCCAGATGGACGTCGGCCTCGGCCTCGGCCTGGCGCCGGAAAAAGTCGCCGAACTGATGCTGAAGGCGAATGGCGTCGAACTCACCCCGGGCCTTGCCGCTGACGTTGCGGATGCCCTCACCGGCATCGGCTACAAGTCCGCTGCGGGCGACGAGACCTATACCCAGATCCCGATGATGATCCCCCTGGACCCGGATGCGAACGGCAACCAGGTCCGCCTCATTATCCCGATGTCCAGCTACGCGCCGATCCTCGATATCCCCGGCATGTCCCTGCCGGACGAGGTGCGGACCGTCGCCATGCATGAAGGCTGGCACGCCATGGACCTGAACGACAGGTTCGCGGGTATTAATTTTGACAACCTTGATATCGACTCCCTGCAGACGATCGACCAGAAAATCGGCAATATCGATTATATGAAGCTTTCCTGCGCGGTCTATAACAGCGAATCCTACGCCGATGTCGGCGCGGCCGGCGACCTGATCCGCGGCGGCGAGTCGATCGATGTGATCGACGAGATGATCGCCTTCCGCACCGCGAACAACCGGGATGCCGGGCACATGGCCCCGCCCTCGCTGCTGGAGCTGAAGAAGGAGATCCTCGCGATGGGAATCGACAACTTCCGGGCCCTGGACGACGCGGCGGCGCTGGATATTTATAACAATGTGATCGACGTGGCCGGCCTGACGCCGGAGCGGCTGACCCTGGTCTATCAGTACGTCCAGTGCAAGCCGGACGAAAGGGAAGCCTTCGTGGTCAAAAATCAGTCCAATCCTGATTTTGACGTCGCCTTCGCGTACATCAACAGCTTCGTGACGGACAAAACCATCGACGTCCTCGAAGTCCCGCCCCCCGGCGGCGGCTTCGATATGTCCTTGCTCATCGACTGGATGCGCGTGAATGACGAGATAGCGGCATGGGATGCCAAAACCGAGCTGCAAAAACGCGCTTTTGACATTGACGGCAAGATCACCCCGGTGTCCTACGCCAAGGCTTACGGCTCCATGATGAAAGACCTGAACAATCTTTCCAAGGACGCCACCGTCTATGACCAGATGCTGTTCGAGAGCAAGATTATCAGGCTCAAAAACACCTTCTTTGACGCGGTCGCCACCACCGACTACGTCCTGGTGAACAAGACGTACGGCGTGGATATCGTCGCCACCGATCCTGCACTGCAAAAGATCGCCGCCGAAAAAGACAAGGCCCCGACGAAGAAGAGCACAGGCCACAATAAGTCACCTGCTCACAAGTCGAAAAACTTCTACTATCCGGGCTAATTTTTCTGAAGCGCTAAGGACCAGAATTTCCGCCGTTCCCCTGATGGGGGGACGGCGGTTTTTTTTCCTCAAAAAACTTGAGAATATCGGGGCGCTGGCGGGCGTGGGGCAGCGCGCCGTCTTTTTTGGCGCCGCCGTCGATCAGGGCCCGCACGATGTCCGCGTGCCCTTTGACTACCGCCGTGATAAGCGCCGTGGCGCCGCTGACGCTTTTCTGCTCGAGATCCCTGACTGTGCCGGAAAAATCGTTCATGTCCGTCATGCGCCCGTGCATGTGCGGGATGAAATCATAGTGGTCCCCGGCCGCTTCCTCGAGCCGGGCGCCGTGCCCGATCAAGGCCGCCGCAATCTCCGTGTGGCCGTGAAAGGCGGCGAGGATCAGCGGTGTGCAGCCTTCTTCCGTTTTGCCGTCAAGCGGCGCGCCGGCCTGGATCAGCAGCAGGACTTTTTTGAGGTCGGCGTCCTTTTTGCCCGCTTCCTGCAGCAGTTCGTCCGCCAGCCGTTTCGCCTTTTCCGGCGAATGGTTGAAAATGTCGCTGAGGGGTTTCTTTTCCGGATGTGCCATGGGTGACTCAAAAAATAAAAAATGATGATAGGGGCAGTCTAACAACAACCCCCCGCAGGGTCAAACTCCCCATATGGAGGGTTTATGGCTAAATGGGCGCTTTGACCCCTTAAGAATCTTTCTTCGCCCCGCGGAGGCTTCGCGGTTTGTGGCCGTTTGATTCCATTTCTTCCGGCGTCGTCGTCCGGTTGATGAAATAAACCGCCGGAAGCATGAGCAGGTTCACCAGGATGATGAAGATGGTCAGGATGCCGGCTGGTATAAAAAGCCCGGTGCCGGCGAACATTCCCACGGCCACGCTGCACCACAAGGTGGCGGCGGTATTGAAGCCCTTGATATTGACCCCTTCGTGCATGATGACGCCCGCGCAGAGGAATCCGACCCCGGTGATGATCTGGGAGGCGATGCGCCCCAGGCCGGCGGGGTCCCCTGCCGGCAGCATCAGCCCGAAGATCATCAGGGCGGCCGAGCCGATGGTGATGAGGGTGTTCGTCCGGAGCCCGACATAGTGGCTGCGCCATTGCCTTTCAAGGCCGATCATGCCGCCCAGGAGCAGCGCAATACCCAGCCGCAGCGTAATTTGTTCCCAAGTCATAAAATCCACCCATCCTTCCAAGTTTCCTACCTGACTACACTATAACTGAATCATCCGCCTGAAAACATGCTTTACGGCCTCCACTGGCGGAAAACGCAAAAAGAGGGTAAAAATGAGATATGGCCCGTGTTTCCCGCCCAGCGCCGGAAATCGCTGCCGGGAAGCAATAACCAGTGCAGGAGACAGCCGGATGCGGAAAAAATCTTTGCCTTTATCTGACGTCTATCGCCTGCTGGAGCCCGGACCCGTCGTCCTTATAACGACGGCCGACAAAGGGCGGGCGGATATCATGACGCAGTCATGGCATACGATGATAGATTTCGAGCCCCCTCTCATCGGCTGCGTGATAAGCAACCGAAACTTTTCTTTTGGCCCCCTGATGAAAACGAAGGAGTGCACCATCAACATTCCGACGGTGGAATTGTCGTCGGCCGTCGCCGGTTGCGGCAATACGTCGGGCCGTGACACTGATAAATTCAAAAGATTTCACCTGACGCCCGTTGCCGCGTCACGGGTTAAGGCGCCGCTGATCGACGAATGCTACGCCAGCCTCGAATGCCGGGTGATCGACGCGAAAATGGCCGGCAAGTACAACCTGTTCATTCTCAAAGTTCTCAAGGCCTGGATCGATCCGGCGCAGAAGAACCCCAAAACACTGCACCATAGGGGCAACGGAAAGTTCATGGTCGCCGGCAAGACGGTCACGCTGCGCTCGCGGGCGAAATAGGACAAGGTCGGCGCCGCTAACCTAGCGATCCTCGATCACGCCAAGCTCGCTGTCCGTCTGGCGGAGATGCAGCGAAATAGCGCGCGCGATCCGCGCAAAGACGCGCACGCCAAGCACGGCATCGTCATAGACATGCGTGTTGAACTCGCGCCGGGAGAGCACGTAAAGCTCGCAATCGGTCCTGGCCTCGGCATCGGCGGAGCGGCGGCCGCGATCCAGAAACGCCATTTCGCCGAAAAAGTCGCCGCGTCCTATGGTGGCGAGGTGATGGTGCTTGCCCCCCTTCAGCGGGAGCAGGATATGCACGATGCCGCGGCGAATAAGATAAATTTCATCGCCTTCATCGCCGTGATAAAATATCTTTTCCCCGGCGCGCACCGTCCGTTCATGCAGGCACCGGCGTAATTTATCGAGCACGCTGTCGTCAAACTCGCGCAGCAACTCGATCTGTCTGAGGTCCAAAGCCTCCTCTTCCGCGCCTTTCACCCAGCCGGCCGCTTCCAGGATGCGGGTTTCCATCCACTCCAGGGCGTCATCCCTGATCTCGAATATGCGGATGCCGCCGCCTTTTTCATCGACCAGCCCGACCCCCACCATATAACGGTGGAGATCCTGGCGGCTGGGCAGGGTGGAGGGCATGCCGCTGAAAAGGAGTCCGCCGCCGTGTTCCTTAAGCTGCTCGTGCATCTGCGCAAAAAGATGCGCCGCCGTGTAGTCCATGGATTGGACCCGGCGCATGTCGAGGAGCAGCCATTTGCGCGTTTTCAGGTCGGATTGCATCTCCACGAATAAATTGTCGGTCGTGCCGAAAAACAGGTTCCCCTGCAGCTCATAGACCGCCGCGTCATCGCCGTGCTGCTGCAGGAGGGCGCGCTCGGCTTCGAGGCGGCGGGTCTTGGATGAAATCTCCCTGAGTGTCGCCCGCCGCCGCAGGACCGAGCCGCGAATCTGGTCGCGGATAAACAGCAGGATGGAAAGCCCGATGCCCGTCGCCGAAGCCGGAATAAGGCCGAACGTCTCGGCCACGATGACGACCGCGGCGATGACGGCGAAATCCAGGCGCGTCTCGGCATGCTTCAGCAGCCTGAAGGCGTGCCAGTCGAACATCCGGAAGGCGACCACCAGCAGGATTCCGGCCAGCGCCCCGATCGGCACCCAGGCGATCAGCGGGGCCAGGGCCAGGATGGCGAGGATCACGAATATTCCTTCAATGAAACCCGATTGCGCCCCGCGCCCGCCGCTGGTGACGTTCACCAGCGTCGGCCCCATGGTGCCGGCGCCGGGCATGCCGCCCGCGGCGAAGGAGGCCAGATTGGCGATGCCCTGCCCGAATAATTCGCGGTTGGAGTTATGCCGGCTCCTGGTCAGGGCATCCAGCACCACGCAGGTTTTCAGGGTGTCGATGGAAAGCAATGCCGACAGGGCCAGCGCGGAGTAACCGACCAGCCGCAGGTCCTCCATGCGGATTTGAAGCATCGAGCTGAAACGGCCGCTGACCGTCTGCAGGAAAGATCCCGCCGACCGGATGGGGCCGATCACCAGCGGGTTGGCTTCGATGGACAATAATGAAGGCATGAACAAGCCCAGTATCAGGTAACTGATAATGCCGGCCGTCAGGCCCAGAATGGCGGCGGGCACTTTTCGCGTCACCCGCTGGGCCAGCAGCATGACGCCCATGGTAACGAGGCCGACGACAATGCCCGGCCACTGCCACAGCTCCGGGGAAGCGAGCCCGTGCAGGAGCGCGGTTCCCTTTGGCAAGCCGAGCAGCTTGGGCAGCTGCCCGAGCGCAATAATCAGGCCGACGCCGGAAAGGTAACCGCTGACCACGGGATAAGGGATGTACTTGATGAGGCGGCCGCTCTTCGATATCCCGTATGCCACTTGCAGCAGCGCCGAAAGAAGCGCCGTCAGGGCCAGCAATCCCGGTATGCGATCGGCTTCCACTCCCTTGCTGACAAGGGCGATGGCGAGTCCCGACAGGATCGCCGCGGCGGGCGCGCAGGGCGCCGTAATCAGCGCCGGCGTGCGGCCCACCAGCGGAGCCACCAGACCCAGCGCGGCCGCCCCGATCATGCCGATGAGCGCGCCCTGGCCGGCCATTTCCGGCGAGATGGCTGAAAAGATGAGCACGCCAAAGGCGATGGAGGAGGGCAGGGCGACCAGCATCGCCGCCAGCCCGCCCCAAACCTCGTTGGCGAGGTTGTGACTTGGTGCGCCTGTCGTGGAAGAAGCGTGTGCCATTAAATTATTTTTTCCCGTGCAACTGCCCGCTCATGGATCCGGGGCAAAGAGCTGTCTATTTGATTTTAATGGAAAGTAATGAAAAAGGGTAGCCCCTGCTGGGATTCGGTTAACCTTTGTATGGTAAAGTGAAGGATGGGCTTATTTGAACTTTAACCAACTTTTCAGGGGTAGAATCGATGAAAAAATATACTTTAGCTTTGTTTGCAGCGGTTGCCCTTGTATTGGCAATGGGAAATATCAGCGCGTTTGCGTTCACAAGCGAAGTGGGCTGCAAATTAAAATGCGGCGCCGGCGGGACATGTACTGGGTCGGGGAGTAAGTGGCAATGTGACCACGGCGGCGCCGCCCTTTCTGCCGAACCATGGACGCCGCTTGCAAACAGGGACATAGGGTCGCCGCGTTCGCAGCTAGGTTTAGACTATGCTTTGAACCCCAGCGTCAGGCTGGATTTAAGCCAGAGCGCCAAGCTGGGGTTTCCTGATGCGGAGGCGATGAACAGTTATTATAACGACGTTAGATTGCATTATCAGAACCGTCTGCAAGACGTTCAGCAGTCCGGCAATCCAAAATTTATACCTGACTTTATTAGAAACTATTCTACACGCGGCTTTGACAATGTCGCGATGTATAGAAGATGGTGGAATGAGTTTTCATCTTTGCTCATTAAGGACCAGGGCCTCGCCCCCGGCGCGACGGGTGGTACGGAAGTTTGGGTCTGGTGGTACTGCCATAGGAACTATGTCAGTGCGGCGGTACAGAAGTGCATGAGCGACTTAAGGTCGCTTGAATGAGCGATCGGATATTGGGAAAAAGCTTCCTGCTATGCTTGCCAATCTTCCGGTTAGCCTAAAACTTAATCCGGCAGAGTGTTGTCATCCCCGGTCTTGGCGTAAATTCTTGACCAACTTGCAAAGTCCGCCTCCAATTTACCATCCTTGAAGTATGGCGAAAGATTATTCAAAAGCGCTGTCCTGAAGCGATCAATATCTAAAGACAGTCTCTTTAAGCTGTCTCCATAAGACGTTGACAGGGTATGATCGATGAGATATTGCAAGTCAAATTTACCCTTACGCCGGACTGAAAATCTGTCAACAGCCTCAAACCCCGCGCCACGCAGTGTTTCAGCGCCGGTAAAATCATAGCGACGAACAGGTTGATCCTTATACTCTCGCAATAAGGAGCTATAGATTGAACCCCAGTCCGCACTCCATTGAGTCGAACAAATGACTATTCGCCCCCCTGTTTTCAAATTTGCCTTAATCAGGTTTACAAGACTGTCGGGGCCAATCCAGTGAATGGCGCGGCCAATCACAAAGTGATCCACTGGTTCTGGCGCTTTAAACACGGCCAAATTTACATCATGCTGTGAGTAAACGGTGTTCTTCAGTGGCGGGGCAAAAGACAGCATCTCCGCAGAGCCATCGACAGCGTAGATTTTACCAACATAATCGGAAAAACCTTTTGCCAATTCGCCGCTTCCGCAGCAAATATCAAGCAATCGGGATTCCGGGTTCAGCTGTAATTTATTTGATAATCGGACAAATAAATCTTGCAGATAGGGCTCGCGATATTTGTAATACTTTGCCTGGGCGGAGTGTAATTTAATTGATTCAGGATTGATGGCGTTCATGCAAGAATATTAGATAAATATCTTGCGGGGTCAACTCCGTAGGGGAGTCCGGCGGTTGCCGATTGGACGCCGTAAAAAACATAATGAATAAGAATTAAGGAATGCAGGAGAAAAACCCTAAGATCCAATCTTGTGCAGGAGATAAAATTCGTGCTACTAATTTTTTGGTAGAGATTTTCATTCTGCTCAATAATTATTTAATGACTGATTTTATGTAATACGCGAAATTCGCGACGTTTGTCCGATTTTAAAGCGCTTAACCCAAGGGGACCGCCAACATGTCGATCAGCTTCAAAAAAATTCTTCTCACCGGTACGGCATTGGTGGCGGTCGCCGCCTTCTCCGCACCGGCGCGGGCGACGACTCAAACGCTGGCGGCGGATGCCATATGGGCGGGTACAGGCGGTGCGACCGGCGCCGACATTTTAAACGCCCTTACCTGTGACAGTGTCAACCTGAACGGCAACATCCTGACCGTTACCAATAACCAAACGGCCAATGACGATATCTGCGGCTGTGCCTTGGATACCTTCACGATCGGCGGGATTGCGGACACCCTGGGCGTTGGCAGCGTCGAGATCATTCAGGACGCGGGGGGCACCGTCAATCCCCTGGCTGTTACAATCACTTCGGTGAACCTGGTGGCGGCGTCGAATAATTTCTCGGTGGAGAATGACGCCACCGATACTGCCGACCAGGACGTGACCGTTGACGTCTCCGGCGCCTTCACCCTGGGCGGCGATCTCATGATCACCAACGGCGACGGGGACAGCGGCGACACGATTACCATGACCATCGGCGACGGCGTGGGCACCGACAACACGACCGTGGGCGGCGGCACGACCATCACCGGCGGAAATTTTGCCGGCGCCGACACCACCCTGATTCTCAACGGCAAAACCAATACCTTTACCGGCGGCGTCACGCTGGATGACAGCACCGGCAGCGCGATTATTTCCTTTACGGGCTCCGGCGCGCAGTCGGTGACGGGCACGATTGATGGCGACGTTGCCGGCGAGGGCACCCTTTACCTCAATAACGCGGCTGCCGGCACGGGCGTGACCTTCAACAGCGCCATCGGGGGCGGCGCGGCGCTGGGTGCGATCGACTTCGCGAGCGCCAACACCACCGTCTTCAACTCCACGGTGAATGCGGATGAGATCCTTTTTGGGTCGGCCGCCACCGCCAATTTCAACGGTGACGTGACGACCGCCATCGGCATCGATTTATCCGGCTTTTCCGGTGTGATCAATTTCGGCGACAATGCCGACCTGACCGGCAACCTGAACAGCACGACGGCCGGTTTCGGCACGGTCAATTTCCTCGGCACCAGCACGGTGGGCGGCGGCGTCCTGGGCGCATTGGGCGATGAGCTTGCCGAAATTAACGGCGGCGCGGCCGGTGAGACGGTGACGATCAACAGCTCGGTTGCCGCAACCAACATCAACGTCACCGGCACGGGCACGCTTGAATTCAATGCCGATGTGATCGGCGCGCTGAACTTCAGCGGCGGCAACGGCACGATCGTTGCCGGCGACGGCGTGACAATAACCGGCGATATCACCACCACGACCGACAATACGGGCATTCTGGAGCTGGCGGATACCGGTGGCGGCACGGTGATTGACGGGCTGGTCGGCGCGGCGGGCTCTGCGCTGAACGCGGTCAACGTGACGGGCGCCGCCGGCGACGTGACCTTTAACAAAGCCGTGGTTGCGTCCGACATCGACCTGGGCGGCTCTGCCGCGACGGCGGCCACCTTCAAGGACGATGTGACCGGCGACGTGAACTTCAGCGCGGACGGCACGATGGTCGCCGACGGCGCCATCACCGTCACGGGCGATATCACTGCGGCGGTGACGGGCGAGGGCACTATTAATGTCGTTGATTTTGCCGGGACAACTTCTTTTGACGGCAATATCGGCACCAGCGGCAAAAACATCGGCGTCCTGAATATCGCGGGCGCTGCGGCCAACACCGTCACCACCACCGGCAACCTCTATGTCAAGGCGATCACGGCGAATGCCGCGGACACCCTGGAATTCATCGGCACGGCGGCGG
>JAIOQI010000009.1 GCA_021413445.1 Alphaproteobacteria bacterium
CGAAACGGATTTCAAAACCATCGAGGAACTGGACGCCGGGCTGTGGTTCGGCGACAGCTTCATGGGCGAGAAAGTCCCCACGCTTGAGGAGGCACTCAACGCCATCATCGACCGCAATCTCGGCGTCAATCTCGAGATCAAGCCCTGCCCGGGGCGCGAGAAGGAAACGGCAGAAGCCATGCTGGATGTCGCCACGCGCATCTGGCCGGACGACGTGCCGACGCCGCTCGTCTCCAGCTTTTCGCATGTGAGCCTGGAAAGCGCGATGGACATGATGCCGGAATGGCCGCGCGGACTGCTGATCGACGAATATTTTCCGGAGTGGAAAGAGCTGGCCGCCCATCTCGACGTCCATACCATCAACATTGACGGCAACACCGTCACCCGCGACCAGATGGCCGAATACCTCGACTACGGCAAGCCCATCCTCGCCTACACCATCAACGATCCGGCGAAGGCGAAGCTGCTGATGAGCTGGGGGGTATCGAGCGTATTCTCGGACTGCCCGGATGTGATCCGGGATGAGGTTGAATCAATTCACTGAGGAACACATGCAAGTCATCCCCTTCCCCACCGAACCTTTGAAAGACGCCGAATGGACGCCCGTGGCGCCGGAAAAAATTATCTCCGGCCAGCCGAAATCCGCCCTCAAAATCCTCTACACCAGCAAAAGCGGGGACTTCACTGCCGGCATCTACGAATGCACCGCCGGCAAGTGGAAAACCAGCTATACGGAAGACGAGTTTATCACGCTGATCGAAGGCCGCCTGCGGCTCACCCATGACAACGGCGAAGTGCAGGAATTCAAGGCCCCCGACAGTTTCCTGATTCCCGCCGGTTTTTCAGGCATTTGGGAACCCCTTGGCCATTTGCGCAAATTTTTTGTAATATACGAAAAGAGCAACTAAGGTCAAAACTCACATGTCCAGCCTGCCCATCGTCTGCATCCCCTGCAACCGCGTCGAGTACCAGAAGGCATCCACGCATCTGGTGAAGCATCAATACGTGCGGCCGCTGCTGGAAATCGTGAAGTGCATCCCCTTGCTGATCCCCGCCATCGGCAAGGATTTCGACCTGAAAAGCCTCGCCGGGAAGATTGACGGGCTTCTGCTCACCGGCTCATCCTCCAACGTATGCCCCACCTATTACGGCGCCGAGCGCGAGTTTGACGAGCATGATCTTGACACCGACCGGGACGAAACGACCCTGCCGCTGATCCAGAGCGCGATCGAGATGGATATGCCGCTGTTCGCGATCTGCCGCGGCTTCCAGGAAATGAACGTCGCCTGCGGCGGCACCCTGCACCAGTTCGTGCAAAAGCTGCCGGGCAAGCTGGACCATCGCGGCGACTACAGCCTGCCGGTCAGGGAACAATACGAGATACAAAAGCACAAAATCCGCGCCCAGAAAGGCGGCATGTTCGAGCGCCTGGGGTTGCCGCCGGAATTCATCACCAACTCCCTCCACCAGCAGGGCGTGGATAAACTCGGGTCCGGCCTCTTTGTCGAAGGCATTTCCGAGGACGGATTGATCGAGGCCTTCTCAGTGCCGAAAAAACGCTTCATCCTCGGCACCCAATGGCACCCCGAAGGCGACTTCTGGCTCAACCCCACCTCGGTCGCGCTGTTCGAGGCCTTCGGGCGGGTATTGCGGGAGAAGTAAGCCATCAAACGCCCTAACGACGGCAAAGCATGATAAACTTAAATTATGACCTTATCATCAGTAGATGAATATTTGTTCACTCTTACAGTGTGGACAAATGACATTTATTTTTTTGCCTCCTTCCAGCTTGGGCAATCTACATGATTTATGGCAGAATTTACAGGAGATAATTATCTTAGGCAGTTCCCTATACTTGGATGACAATACATTGAGGTATACATCTGCAATTTGTAATACGCCTCTTAGTTTATCAAGGCTAGTTTTTTGTAGGGCAGTTAAAGCGCTGCCACTTTTGTTACTCTCAATAATTTTCATACCCCTGATCACAAGCTTCCGAATCTCAGCATCGTTTAAATAAGGCTCAGCAGCTAAGTTAGCCTTGCATAAACGTTTATAATATCTTTCAATACAAAAACTTTGATATGCTATATCTTTCTGCTGAATAATTTTAGACTGAGCTAGGAATAAATCTCCTGCGGCTTTAGCATCAGTATAAGCATCGTGTAACCTACCTTCTGGTTTGATGCCGTATTTTTCTATAGCTTCAGAAAGTTTTAAATATTTATTTCCTCGCCAATTCTTTTTCTTTCTTGCCGAAACCGGCTCTCTTTTAGGAGATTCAAGCATAGTACAATACCCCCAAATTAATTGATGGGATATGTTGTGCCTTTCTAATTCAGAATTCAAAATATCTATATCATATGAAAGATTGTGCCCAACAAGAGGGCAATTTCCTATAAAACGCTTAATCTCATATGCAAGCTGAGAAAAATCAGGTTGATCCCTAACCATATCATTAGTGATGTGATTAACTTTAGTAGCATTCTTCGGTATTTTGATATTTGGATTAATATAAGTATTCATCACTACGCAAACCTTACCGCCTTTGAATTTGACAAGTGCGATCTGAAGAATTTTTGAAGTTGCCTTCTCAAGGCCCGTGGTTTCCAAGTCAATAGCTATAAACTCGTTTTTTGCAAGCTCTACTTCTGGGGGAATACTTTGACCATTCTCTAAATTTTGGATAAGATCGTACTCTTGAATCAGCTCTGATAACTGTTGTCGCTGACAAATTAATTGCTCATGTTTACCGGAACGGTAAACATAAAACCAAATAACAACAACTGTAATAAGAAACCATTCCATATTTTACTAGATGAATTTTTCCCCTTGGCCCACAAAGAGCCTATAAGGTGCAAGTGGTGGGCCCGGAGGGACTTGAACCCCCGACCAGACCGTTATGAGCGGCCCGCTCTAACCAACTGAGCTACAGGCCCACAGCGAACTTATTTTAGTGAAATTATGAGGTCTTGTCACCCCACTTTACAGGCGCGGGGGCTAACGCATCAAATCCCGGACGTGGTGAGGATGCAAGCGATGCACAAGCTTGCCCGAGCCCCACCAGATCAGGCTGATCCCTATAATCGAGAAGTAGCTGTCAATTGCATAATGAAAGCCAAAGTAAATCGACCCCAAAAAGATCATCAGAAAAAAGATGAAAGCAAGAATCATCATCCAGCGGTTTACCGTCCCCCAATAGAGCACCAACAGCCAGGCAATGCCCACATGCAGGCTCGGCATGGCGGAGATGGCGTTCAAGTCAAGAATAAGGTCGTTATGCGCCACATCCAAAAGCCACTGTTTCGTCTCAAATACAATTTTTATAAAGCTCGTGGAATGTTCCAAATGATCTGCAACCTGTCTGTACAAGTCGGGCGGGTGCGGGTAAAAATCGCGGAAAAATATCGGGCCGACGGATGAAAACAAGACCGCGCCCAACGATCCCAAAACGGCCCATGACACCAAATATGTCCAGATAAACCGCATATGACGGTAAAAGCTGGAATCTATAAACAGGCAATAGAAGCAGGTTGCACCCATGGCAAAGAACCAGGCCACATAAAAAACGGCAAGCCCGTCCGGAGCCCACGCGCCTATGTTTTCCACAAACGGGGCAACAAACTGAAACGGGTAATGGTTAAAATGCAACACCCGATCCCATTCGGAAAAAACGGGATCCCATTTGAATGGATTGAGATACGGGATCAGCGATTTTTGAGCGCCGATTAAATCCAGAACCTGCAATGTCAAAAGCCCGATCAGGCCGTCAGCAAACAACCGGCTGTCAAAATAATGCTCGCATTTTTTATCGAACAGTTTGGCGACAGCCAGAAAACCAGCCCGCAGCTTCTTGCCCCGCCAGGAGGTTTCCCATGCCGCCCCGGCATAGAAGTAAAAGAAAAACAGCAGCATCAATACAGCAGTAAACGTGGTGGTCCATTTTATATGGGCCCATACCATTTTCAACAAATTGTGATATTCATAGAGGGGAACGCCGACGATCAGGCACTGCGCGATGACCAGCAGCGCGTAAAGGCTCCCGACCAGAGCCAGCCAGCGATGGTCGAAACAGGCGGTTTTAATCTGCTGCCAGAAACCCCTCACGTGTCCAGGAAGCTCCGCAACTGGCGTGAGCGGCTGGGATGTTTCAGCTTGCGCAGCGCCTTGGCCTCGATCTGGCGGATACGCTCGCGCGTCACCGAGAACTGCTTGCCGACTTCTTCCAGCGTATGGTCGGTGTTCATGCCGATGCCGAAGCGCATGCGCAGCACGCGCTCCTCGCGCGGCGTCAGCGTGGCGAGGACGCGGGTGGTGGTCTCGCGCAGGTTCGCCTGAATGGCGGCGTCCACCGGCAGGATGGCGTTCTTGTCCTCGATGAAATCGCCGAGCTGGCTGTCTTCCTCGTCGCCCACCGGGGTTTCGAGGGAGACCGGCTCCTTGGAAATCTTCATGACCTTGCGCACTTTATCGAGCGGCATGCCCAAGCGCTCGGACAATTCTTCCGGCGTCGGCTCCCGCCCGATTTCATGCATCATCTGGCGCGAGGTGCGCACCAGCTTGTTGATGGTCTCGATCATGTGCACGGGAATCCGGATGGTGCGCGCCTGATCCGCGATCGAGCGCGTGATCGCCTGGCGTATCCACCATGTCGCATAGGTCGAAAATTTGTAGCCGCGGCGGTATTCGAATTTATCAACCGCCTTCATCAGGCCGATGTTACCCTCCTGGATCAGGTCGAGGAACTGCAGGCCGCGGTTGGTGTATTTTTTCGCAATCGAGATGACAAGGCGCAGGTTGGCCTCCACCATCTCTTTCTTGGCCTTGGCAGCCTCGCGCTCGCCCTTCTGGATGGTGTGGACGATGCGCTTGAATTCAGCCAGGGGCAGGCCCGCCGCCTGCGCTATTTTATCTATATCGTCACGGACAACCTTGACGTCGTCTTTGTGCTTTTCAGTAAACTTTTTCCAGCCCTTGGCGGTAAGCTTCGCCACTTTGGTCATCCAGCGCGGGTCATGCTCGCCGCCGCCCTGCCAATGCTCCAGGAAAGACTCGCGCCCGACGCCGCAGGCAACCGCCATCCGCATGATCTGCCCTTCATGGCCGATCAGCTTGCGGTTCATGGAATACAGCTGATCGATCAGCTGCTCGGAACGATGGACATTAAGCCGGACGGACTGCATCAAATCGACGAGCTCGGTCTTGCATTTACGATAGCTGTCCTGCAGGCGTTTGGGGATTTCCTTGGTTTCCTTCAGCGCCAGACGGCGATCTTCCTGCACCTTGGCCAGCTTTTTATGAGCCTTGGTGATTGTTTTGAAGGTCTCGATAACCTGCGGCTTCAACTCGGCTTCCATCGCCGCCATCGACAGGCTGGTCTCGTCCATCTCGCCTTCTTCTTCAACAGGCTTGACGGGTTCGTCGTCGATGATGATGTCGTCTTCGCTGCGCGCTTTTTTCGCCAGCGCTTTCTTGCGCGCCTCTTCTTCCTTCAGGAGGTCTTTTTCTTTTTTGTCCAGCTTTTCCGCGACGGCAGCCTGAACAGCCTTGGCTTTTTCCTCGAACCCGCCGGCGCCGCCCGTTTCGGGATCGCCCTCGCCGTAAGTCGCTTCCAGGTCGATGATGTCGCGGAGCAGCATCTCGCCGTTCTCCAGCGCCTTATACCAGGTCATGATCGCCTGAATCGTCAGCGGGCTTTCGCAAATCCCGCCGATCATCATGGCGCGCCCGGCCTCGATACGCTTGGCAATCGCAATCTCGCCTTCGCGGGACAGCAGCTCGACCGAGCCCATCTCGCGCAAATACATCCGCACGGGATCATCGGTACGGCCCAGGTCGGCCTTCGCAAGGTTACCGGCGGCGGCTTCATCTTCTCCGTCTGCAGCGGCGGCCGCAGGGGCGGCTTCTTCTTCAGCGTCGGCTTCTTCCTCGACCAGGTTGATGCCGATGTCAGAGAGCATCGACATCGTCTCGTCGATCTGCTCGGAGGTGAACTCTCCCGCAGGCAACAGCCTGTTGAGCTCGTCATAGGTGACGTAGCCGCGCTCCTTGCCCTTGGCGATGATCTTCTTGACGGTTTTCGCCAGAGCGCCCTGCAGGGCTGTATCATCCGCCTCTTCCGCGCCGTCTGTATCTGCTTCTTCGTTTGCTTTCGCGACCATCCGCGCTGTTCTCCTGAATAAAAAACCCCTGACCTGATTGCTTTCAGATCATGACATCCTGGCGTTCATAAACCCTATCTCCCAAATATCCTGCCACGCCTGACGCACCGTATCGAGTGACTGCCCAGGCTTTGCAAAACCAGCATGAAGATATAATGAGCTGTCGAATATTGCCTCCAGGGCTTTGCCATGCCCCAAACCACTAAGATGTTGCTTAACCGCCTGATAGTCAAGGCTGTTCTGCTCTCCCAGCAAATGAATCAGCGCCTGGCGAAGCTGGTCATATTCCGTGTCAGGGATTTTGATCGTGCCCAGGCTCTCACCAAATTCTTCGTACAGCTCCGGATAATGGATCATCAGCGCCAGCAAAATTCGCGTGCGCTCCATCTGTTTCGATTTATCGGACCTCACCTGCCCTGCCCTGACGCTCTGCGGGCGATAGGGCGTATGAATGCCCGGCGTCACCGGCTTCCCCTTCTGGAAGGGCTTACCCGGGAACTGCTTTTTAGATGATGTTTTAGTCAAGAAAACATCTGTAATCTTTTGATTAATCTCATGAATAAAAAATTGTTGTACGGCCATATCAGCGATCTGCCGCGCCCGCTTCTCCAAAGCTGCCCGAAATCCGGCTTTGGTTTCCGGCTGCGAAAGGTCGCGGTCTTTCGCCTCTTCCTGCCATAACATGTCGAACAGGCCGATGGCGTTTTTAAGCACCCTCTCCATCGCCGGAACGCCTTCGTCCTTAATCAAACTGTCCGGGTCGTGTTCCTTCGGCAGAAAAGAAAATTTAATGGAATGGTCCGGCTTCAAAATCGGGAAAACCCTTTCCAGCGCCCGCGCCGCCGCCCGCTGCCCGGCAGCATCGCCGTCGAAACAGAGAACGGGCGCGCGTTTATCTTCCGGCATCACCTTCCAGAGTTCCTGAATTTGCGTCTCCGTCAGAGCCGTTCCCAATGGCGCCACGGCGGCCTTAAATCCGGCCTGCGCCAGGGCGATCACATCCATGTAGCCTTCGACGACAACAACCGTCTCGCCATCCCCGATCGCCTTGCGCGCGCGGGAAAGGCCGTAGAGCATCCGCCCCTTATGGAAGATGCTGGTTTCCGGGGAGTTAATATATTTTGGCGCCGACTTGTCGGCAGGGCCGCCATAAGCCTCGGGCAAAACGCGCCCGCCAAAAGCCACCACCCTGCCCTGAAAATCCTGCACCGGGAAGATAATCCTTCCCCTGAAGAATGGGTATGTATCATTTTGATTTTTAGTTGAATTTTTAAACAATCCGGCTTCAATCATATCCTCAATTTTAAAACCGGCCTTGAGAAGAGTTTGCTTTAATCCTTGCTCTTCAGAAGGAGCAAAGCCCAGACGGAAACTTTTGATAGTTTCTGAAGAAAGCCCCCTTTCTATCAGATATTTAAGAATTTTTTTGTTTTTAGGGTCATACAGTTGCTGTTCGTACCATTTGGTCGCCAGCTCCATCAGGTCATAGAGCGAAGCCTGCTGTTTGTACTTTTTTTCGTCCTCCGGCGTCGGCTTTGGCACCCGCATCCCCGCCAGACTGGCCAGCTGCTCTACAGCATCCATGAAAGTCATGTTGTCATGGCTCATCAGAAACCCGATGGAATCCCCATGCGCGCCACAGCCGAAACAGTGATAGAACCCCTTTATGTCGTTGACCGTGAATGATGGCGTCTTTTCTTTATGAAAAGGGCAGCATCCTTTATATTCCCGCCCGGCGCGGGTCAGCTTCATTCTCTTGCCGATAATATCGGACAAGGGAACGCGCGTGCGCAGTTCATCCATAAAGACTTTGGGCAGGGACATGGGCTGAAACTAATATATCCCCGCGCCTGAAAGCAAGGCGATTCCATTGAATAAACGATGGACAAGCTGTTGATTTTCATATAACTTATGGGATATTAATAATTTTTTAATAAACTCTTGAATTATTATGATATTTCAGTTATATTAGCTCTTGTGCGATTGGTCTATCTGCTGAAAAGGCCGACATTACCGGAGAGACACTAGATTTTGTAGATTAAATAGTACGGCGATAACGATGAAATTGCCGAATTTTTTGCTTTAAAGCGAGGCGCAAATGGCGAAGATAACGAAGACAAAACAAGTTTCCAAATCAAAAAAAGCAGTGGCAGCCAAAACGGCGCCTGCGAAAAAACCAGCTGCCTCGGTAAAGGTCACCCTCAAGAACAACAAAACAACGCTTAAAGTGGTTCCCCAGCAAAAGGCCATCGCTTCAAAAGTAAAGCCCATTGAAGTTGCGCCCGCCAAGGCTGCACCGAAGGCTGCACCGGTTATCGTCCAAAAGGTTGAAAAGCTTGATTTTGTCGCTGGCGACTTTGTCGTCTATCCGGCGCACGGCGTCGGCCAGGTCGAAGGCATTGAAGTTCAAATGATTTCCGGCATGCAAGTCACTCTTTACACGATCTGTTTTGAAAAAGACCGCATGCGCCTCAAATTGCCCGTTTTTAAAGTAAAGGCCTCCGGCCTGCGCAAGCTCTCTTCCAAGGACCGCCTGAAGGATGCCCTGACCACCCTGCAAGGCCGCTCGCAGGTGCGCCGCATCATGTGGAGCCGCCGTGCACAGGAATACGAAGCAAAGATCAACTCCGGCGACCCCGTCTCCATCGCGGAAGTTCTCCGCGACCTGAAAAAAGAGGGTGACCAGGGCGAGCAGTCCTACAGCGAACGCCAGATCTATCAGGCCGCTCTCGCCCGTCTCGCCCGCGAAGTTGCCGCCATTGAGCAAATCGACGAGAAAAAGGCAGCTGAAAAGCTCGAATCGGTCCTGGGCAACGTCGCCTGACCGTCTCACGATAAAAGACACGAAAAGTAAAAACCCCGGCCGAAAAGCCGGGGTTTTTTGTTGTAAATAGCCTTGACAATTCATTCTCATATTCGTATTTTCCGCTCGCCTGCATACGCATTCTTGAGAGACACGTTTTTATGAGCCAGACACCAGACGAACTCGGCCAGAAAATCAAGGAGGCGCTTGGCAGGCAGGACCCGTCTTCTACCGCCCCCAAACAGGCGGCGGAAGGCAAAAATGCCCCGTCAGGGACTGCTCAAGCGCTCAGGGCCGGAACGGATCTTGTTGCGGCACTTGTCGTCGGAGGGTTTTTAGGGTACTGGATTGACCGCTGGCTTGGCACGAAACCGTGGGGGATGATTATCCTGTTCTTCCTGGGATTTGCGGCAGGCTTTTTGAATATCTACCGCTCCCAGACGGGGCAGGACTACAAGATCGGTTTTAAAGAAACGCCGAAAGACAAGAAGGAATAAAAGGCTGTGCTCGCAAGTCCCCTTGAACAGTTTGTCATTAAGCCGCTCATCCCCCTGAATATCGGGGGAGTCGATATTTCCTTCAGCCAGTCGGCGCTGTGGATGGGCATCGCCGTCGTCCTCGCCACCCTGCTGATGACCGTCAGCGTGCGCGGCAAGGCGCTGGTGCCGGGTCGCTGGCAGAACATTTCCGAGATGCTCTACGAATTCATCTTCGGGATGGTGAACGACAACCTCGGCAGCGAAAGCAAGAAATATTTCCCCTTCGTCTTTTCCGTGTACATGATCGTCCTGATGGGCAACCTGCTCGGCATGGTGCCCTATTCCTTCACCTATACCAGCCATATCATCGTCACCGGCGCGCTGGCGCTGGGGGTCTTCATCCTGGCCACCGGGGTCGGCATCGCCCGCCACGGCCTGCATTTCTTCTCGTTGTTCCTGCCCAAGGGGCTGCCCTGGGTCCTGGCGCCGCTGATTGTCGCGATCGAGGTCATCTCCTACCTGTCCCGCCCCATCAGCCTGTCGGTGCGACTTTTCGCCAATATGGTCGCCGGCCACACCATGCTGAAGGTCTTCGCCGGGTTCAGCGTCATGCTGGGCATCGTGCTGGGCATCCTGCCGATGGTCATCAACGTCGCCCTCTATGGCCTTGAAATCATGATCGCCTTCATCCAGGCTTACGTCTTCGCGATCCTGACCTGCATCTACCTGAAAGACGCCATTGAACTGCACTAAAAAAACTGAACTGTAACTCAACTTAAGAAAGAAAAAGGAAATAAAAAAATGGATCCACAAGCTGCAAAACTGATCGGCGCCGGCATTGCCGTTCTCCCGCTCCTCGGTGTTGGTATCGGTCTGGGTATGCTGTTTTCCAGCGTCATCAACGCGATGGGCCGCAACCCTTCCGTGACAGACGCCGTCAAGGGCACCGCGCTGTTCTACTTCGCGCTGGTCGAGGCGATCGCCCTCTTCGCGCTGGTTATCTCCCTGCTGCTGCTGTTCGTGTTCTAATGAGAAACAGGCTGATACTTTTTGTTCTGCTGATTGCAGTGTTGACGGCGGGAATGCCCGTCATCCACCCTGCGTGGTCGGATGACAAAGTAACGGCCGTGGAATCGCCTGCGGCGGAGCCGTCTGCAACAGCTCCGGCAGAAGAAAGCCATGAAGACAACATCGGCTTTCCGCAGCTGAACGCATCCAGCTACCCCAGCCAGGTATTCTGGCTGGCGGTGGCGTTTGTATTGCTTTACACCCTCATGTCAAAAATCGCCCTGCCCCGCGTGACCGAAGTGCTGGAACTGCGCCGTTTGCGCAAAACCGGCGACCTCACCAAGGCCGGGCAATTGAACGAGGAAGCGGAAAAGATCAGGACTGCCTTTGAAAAGTCCCTCGCCCAGGCGCAAAAATCAGCCTCGGAAGTGATGACCTCCGCCGAGAAAGCCATCAGCGAGAAAACATCGGAAGCGCAATCGCGTTTTGCCGACAATTCCCGCAAGCGCCTTGTCGCCGCCGAGCAGAATATCGCCAAGGCGAAGATCGAGGCGCTGCATTCGCTGACCGACATCTCGGCTGAGATTGCGGCGGAGATGGTGGAAAAAATCACGGACATCCAGGTGAACAAGGCAGACGCCAGGAAAGTCGTCATGTCCGTCATGCAGAAGGAATAGGAAATGGCCGCCGAAGAACATGCTAGCTTCCTCGCAGACCCCCACTCATGGGTATTGTTTTCAGCGATCCTTTTCGCGATCGTCGGCTGGAAGAAGGGCAAGCAGCCGCTGCTGAAAATCCTCGATGGGCGCACCGCCCGCATCAAGGCCGACCTGGAAGAAGCCGCGCGCCTGAAGAACGAGGCGCAGGAGCTGCTGGCCGACTACCAGAAAAAGCACCGCGACGCCGTCCAGACCGCGCAAAAAATCATCGATAACGCGCAGGAAGCGGCGCTGCTGATCCAGAAAGACGCCGGGCAGAAACTCGAAGAGAACATCACCCGCCGCGAGGGCCTGCTGCTGGAGCGCATCGCCCGCGCCGAAGCCGCCGCCGTCCAGTCGCTGCGCCACCAGGCCGCCGACATCGCCGCCGCCGCCGCTGAAAAGCTGCTCGCCGCGACCATGGACAAGCGCGGCGCCAAGCTGGTGGACGAGGCGATTGAAGACCTGCCGAAGCGCCTGAACTAGAATTTCAAATCCGTCTTCAGCCTCTCGCTATAGTGTTCTGCTGCCGTTCGCGCGCGGAACGGCTTGCAGATGCCGCCGTACAGGATGGTTTCTTCTTTCGCCTCATTCCAGCCTGCAATCAATTTGCCTTCCTGCACATAGCGCCGGCACAGATCCCAGAAGGCTTTCAATTTCTCCGCATCCGGCCAGGCTTCCCTGAAGGCTGACTTCAACGGCCCATACAGGGCCTTTTGCGCCTCCCGCGCTTCCTGCGCCGCCTGTTTCAGGGCTTGCGACACATCTTTGATGCTATAGCTCAGTTTCCTGACGGCCAATCTGTCGATCACGACCGGAACGCCCTCGGGGAAGCTGGGGGTTTTCACGGGCAGGCGGCCGCTGTTGTATTCTACGAAATCCCAGAAGTCGATATTCTCATGACGCAACCGATCACGAAGACGCTCACTATTGGAATAATCTTTTTCAAGATGACATCCGGGGCAAAGCTCAATAATGGCTTCCCCGGCGCCGATAGTGGCGATAGGATTCAAAACCAGCCCGCTGTTGTTGATCCTGTCCGGCACCCAGGGCCCGTCCTCAAATTCCCGGTTCTCGATGCGCATGACCATACCGTAAGGGGTTAAAAACAGCAGGCAGCCCTCGGTTCCGGGCAGGAATTCCTCGGCCAGCACCGGCGGCGGCAGGCCCATTTTTTCAAAAACCTCCATCACCTTCTCTGTCGTCTTGTCATCAAATCTTGATTTTAAATAGGCGACAAATGGCGTCTTCGGTGTGTCTATGCCAGCCTTGCCGTTGAAATCTTTTGAAAGGCTCATGACGGCCCTCCCGATGGCGGCTTCACCTCCTGCGTCGATGCCGCTGAAAAAATCCATGATTGCAGGCGGCTCTCATAGTGTTTCGCAGACTCTATTGCAGTGGATGTCTTGAAAGATCCCCCCCAGAAGCCGGCGCCTTCATTCCATCCCGCAACCAGTTTTCCTTCCTGCACGCACTCCCGGCAAAGCGCCCAGAACCGGGGCATTTTTCCCTTATCAAGCCATCCTTCATCGAAGGCGCGCCGCAAGGGCGCATAAAGCCTTTCCTGCGCCTCCGCCGCCTCCCTTATTTCATCATCGTTTATTTCGATGTTCAGGAGAGCAAGACGGACGCCATCGATGCTCTCCGTCAGTTTTCTTACTGCCAGCCGGTCGATGACGATAGGTATTCCTTCCGGAAACCGTGGGGTTTTAACCGGCAAAAGCCCCACATTGTCCAGCCCTCCGTCCCAAAAAGCATGGCCTTCTTTTAGCAGGGCATCGTGGAGGTAAGCCGTATCCCCGCTGTTATCGTTGAAATGGCAGCCGGGACAAAGCTCGATGATGGCCTTGCCCGCATCGATGGAGGCCAGCGGCTGCAATATCCATGGGCTGTCGTTGATTCTGTCGGCCTTAAAGGGACTCCGGGCAGAATCCGAGTTTTCTATGCGAATAACCATGCCATAGCGGTTCAGGAAGACGAGCCCGCCCTCCGTTCCCATCAGGAATTCCTTTTCATCCTGCGGCAACGGCAGGCCCAGCTTTTGAAAAGATTCAGCAACCTTCTGCGCCGTGTTCTGATCAAACGTCTGGCGCAGATACACGAGGAAAGCCGTTCCTTCCTCCTGTCCGCCCGCCTCGCCGTTAAAATCCTTCAAAATGCCCATGGCTGATTCCCGATACACCGTCATCTAGTCTGGTTTTGGCTGTTGGAGCGTTGTTGAACGTTTTAGTCTTGTTTCGTAATGCTTTGCCGCTTTTGCCGCCCCCAGGGATTTAAAGTCATCGCCTGTCCTTGCTTCATTCCAGCCCGCGACCAATCGGCCTTCCTCTACGCAACGCTCACAAAGGGCCCAGAATTTCTGCATTTTCTGCTTCTCCGGCCAGACACCCTCAAAAGCCTGCCGCAACGGCGCATATAATTTCTCCTGCGCTTCCAGTGCCTCATGCGCATAGGCCTTCAATGCCTCGCGGACAGGCTCTGTGTTGCGAAACAGCCTTGTCACGGCCAACCTGTCGATCACCAAAGAAACCATCTGCTTTCCGTCTCTTTCTCGAAATGACACCCCGGACAGATCTCAACAATCGCCTTGCCCGCATCGATAGTCGCCAGCGGGTTCAAAATCCACCCGCTGTCGTTGATCCGGTCTGCGCCCCACTTGCTGTCCTCGAGATCTGCGGTTTCTATGCGCATGACCAAGCCGTATTTATTCAGGAACACCAGACACCCGTCTGATCCCACCAGAAATTCCTTCTCATCCTGTGGCGGTGGCAAGTCCATTTTTTTGAAAGATTCAATGACCTTCACCGCCGTTGCGCGGTCGAATTTCTTGGTTAAAAAAGCGCAGAAAGCTGTTTCCGGCAGTTTATCAACTGCTCCGCGATTGAATTCAGAAGAGACATCATCCTTCCGGACACTCATAATAATATATCCCTTAAAACATAGCCCAATTGTACCATCCGCCTCGTTAATATTATATGAAAAACTAACTAACTTATTGTTATCTATGGTATTTTATCCCATGCAAAAAGGATAAAGAGCGGGTAAATTATAACCATGAAACAAGCTGGCAAAGAGGTAACTCCCCTGACTGATCTTGACGCTTTGATGCAGCGGCTGAACGATGCCTATCACCTCGATGAAAACCTGTCGGTAAAGGAATATCTCAACGCCATCCCTTTAACGCCCGACGCGAACAGCCGTATCAAGGCGACTGCCCGAAAATTTGTCGAAACGGTACGCGCCAACCGCAAGCGCTTCGGCGGGCTGGACAGTTTCCTGCAGGAGTTCGGGCTCTCGACCAGCGAAGGCATCGCCCTGATGTGCCTTGCCGAGGCTTTGCTGCGCATTCCCGATCCCGACACCGCCGACAAGCTGATCCGCGACAAAATCGGCAGCGCCGACTGGGACCAGCACCTCGGCAAGGGCCATGACCTGTTCGTGAACGCCTCGACCTGGGCCCTGATGCTGACCGGCAAAGTTATCGGCGATATTGAAGAGGACAAGGACAGCTCCGTCGCCGCCATCGCCGGCAGGATGGTGGCGAAGCTGGGCGAGCCGATCGTCCGCCGCGCCATGCTCCACTCCATGAAAATCATGGGCCAGCAGTTCGTCATGGGGCGCACCATCGACGAAGCCCTCGCCCGCGCCGCCGAATCCGAAAAAACCGGCTACCGCCATTCCTACGACATGCTGGGCGAAGGCGCCCGCACCGCCGAGGACGCCGAACATTATTTCGCCAACTATGAGATGGCGATCAATGCGATCGGCCGCGCCGCCGCCGGGCGCGGGCCTGTTTCATCGCCAGGCATCTCGGTCAAGCTCTCCGCCATCCACCCGCGCTTCGAATACGCGCAGCGGCACCTGTGCGTGCCGGCGCTCTCCGAAAAACTGCTGGTGCTGGCAGAAAAATGCGCCCATTACGGCATCGGCTTGACGGTGGACGCAGAAGAGGCGCATCGGCTGGAGATGACTCTCAAGATTGTCGAAAACGTGTTCACCGACCCCTCTTTGAAGGGATGGGACGGGTTTGGCCTTGCGGTACAAGCGTATCAAAAACGCTCTGGCCGCGTCATCGACTGGCTGACCGCGCTGGCGGAACAGAACAACCGCCGCATGATGGTGCGGCTGGTCAAGGGCGCTTATTGGGACAGCGAAATCAAGTACGCGCAGGTCAACGGCCTGCCCGGCTATCCCGTCTTCACGCGCAAGAACGCGACCGACGTGGCCTATCTCGCCAACGCCGCCAAGCTGATGAGCCGTCGCGATCTCTTTTATCCGATGTTCGCCACGCATAACGCCTATACCGTCGCGGCACTGATCGAACTGGCCGGAAAAAACCGGGAGGGTTTTGAATTCCAGCGCCTGCACGGCATGGGCGAGCCGCTCTATCACCAGATCGTCGGTTTCCATGACGAAGGAAAATACCCCTGCCGCGTCTATGCCCCGGTCGGCAGCCATCAGGACCTGCTGCCCTATCTTGTGCGCCGCCTGCTCGAGAACGGCGCCAACTCCAGCTTCGTCAACCGCCTGCAAAACGACAAGGTGCCGATTGACGAGATTATCTCCGATCCCGTCGAATATATGGCGAAACTCGACAGCAAACCGCATCCGAAAATCCCCCTGCCCGCCCGCTTATACGGGGCGCGGGAGAATTCGTCAGGCATTGAGTTCGCCAGCACGAATGTCAGCGCGGAGTTTCTGAAGAAGGTCAACTCATTTTCGGAACAGCGTTACGCCGCCTCCTCCGTCATCAACGGCGTACCAAAAATCGGCCCCGGCGGTAAAGTCCTGAACCCCGCCGACCATCAGCAAGAAGTCGGCGCCGTCACTTTCGCCACAAAAGAAGACATGGAGCAGGCGCTCAAAACCACTTATGCCGCTTTCGCGGAATGGAACGGCACACCCGCCAATGACCGCGCCGCCTGCCTGGAGCGCATGGCCGACCTGCTGGAAGAAAACAACGCCGAATTCATTTCGCTCTGCGTGCGCGAAGCGGGCAAGACCCTGCCCGACGCCGTCGCGGAAATCCGCGAGGCCGCCGATTTCTGCCGCTACTACGCGGCCGAGGCGCGGCGGCTTTTCGCCGAAACACTGATGCCCGGACCGACCGGCGAGCGCGACGTTCGTGCCGGACGAGCGTATCGCCGGCGTCTGCTTCACCGGCTCCACCGAAGTGGCGCAGCTCATCAACCGCACCCTCGCCGCCCGCAAAGGCGCGATTGCGCCGCTGATCGCCGAAACCGGCGGGCAGAACGCGATGATTGCCGACAGCAGCGCGCTGCCGGAACAAATCGTCGATGACGTCATCACCAGCGCCTTCCGCTCGGCGGGACAGCGCTGCTCCGCGCTGCGCGTCCTGTTCATCCAGGACGGCATCGCCGACAAAGTCATTAAAATGCTGGACGGCGCCTGCCAGGAACTGGTCCTCGGCGACCCGGCAAAACTCTCCACCGACATCGGCCCCGTGATTGACCAGGAAGCGCTTGGCCTGCTGGAGCAGCATGCGGAAAAAATGGACAAGGAAGCCATCCGCCTCACGCAGGTGCCCATGACCAGGGAATGCGAACACGGCTATTTCTTTGCGCCGCGCGCTTACGGGATCAATTCGCTCGCACAGCTGCCGCGCGAGGTCTTCGGCCCCGTGCTTCACATCATTCGCTACAAAGCAGATGAACTGGATCAGGTGATCGGGCAGATCAACGCCACCGGCTACGGCCTCACCTTCGGCATCCACACGCGCATCGACCACCAGATGCGCGCCATTTGCGCACAAGTGAATGCGGGCAATCACTACGTCAACCGCTCGATGATCGGCGCGGTGGTCGGCGTGCAGCCCTTCGGCGGTCAGGGTCTGTCCGGCACCGGCCCCAAGGCCGGCGGCCCCCATTACCTGATGCGCTTCGCCACCGAGCGCGCGACCAGCATCAACACCACGGCCTCCGGCGGCAATACCACGCTGGTGTCATTGGCGGAGGAATGATGCTGTCCGCCCCTTCCCCATACCTGTCAAATCTGTGGGCAGGGCGCACCGTCGGCCTCCTCGGCGGGTCGTTCAATCCCGCGCACGAAGGGCACCGGCATATCAGTTTGTATGCCCTGAAACACTTGGGGCTGGATGCAGTCTGGTGGATGGTATCGCCGCAAAACCCCCTGAAATCCAGCAAGGATATGGCGCCGCTGAAAGACCGCATGGCAAGCGCCGTAAAGGCCAGCCACCACCCCAAAATTGTCGTTACGGATATTGAACAGCACCTGCATACACGCTATACCGCCGATACGCTGGAAGCGCTGCAAAAGCACTTCCCAACCACCCGCTTCGTCTGGCTGATGGGGGGGGATAATCTGCGGCAGGTCCACCGCTGGCAGGGCTGGAAAAGGATTTTCGGCATGGTGCCGGTGGCGGTCTTTGACCGTCCGCCGCGCAGCAACAGCATCAAAACCTGCCCCGCCTTTGAGAGATTCCGTGCCTCCCTGCAGCCTCAGGAGCGCGCCCAGCTTCTCAAAATGCAGAAACCTCCCTGCTGGACAATCCTGCATATACCGCTCAATGAGCTGTCCGCCACGCAGATCCGGGCAAAAAGAAAGTTGCGGCGCTAACTTATATGCGATATAATCTGACAATGAAGAAGACAAGCACCACCGCCACAAAACCAAAAAAAGCCCCCGCCGCTAAAAAGGCGGCGACGGTCAAAAAACCCGCCAAGGTCGCGGCCAAAGAGCGCGCGGAATTGCAGGATTTTATCTCGGCCTCCCTCGACAGCGACAAGGCGCAGAACATCGTGTCCATCGACCTGAAGGGAAAGACGGCGATTGCCGACTACATGCTGATCGCGACCGGCACCTCTTCCCGCCACGTCGCCGGCATGGCGCAAAAGCTGCGCGACAAGCTTAGCGTTGAGCGCAAGATCAAGGCGCAGGTCGAAGGGCTGGACACGGGCGACTGGGTGATTGTCGATGCCGGCGACGTGATCGTGCACCTGTTCCGCGAAGAAGTCCGCATGTTTTATAACCTGGAAAAACTCTGGGGCGCCGATTTTTCAACCGTGAATTATACGCTGTATCAGTCGGTCTGACACCTTCGCCATCATTCCTGCGAAGGCGAGGATGACAGGCAAGGGAAATAAAAATGAAAATCCGCATCATCGCCGTCGGACGGCAAAAATCATCCCCCACGCAAGACCTCTGCGACGAGTACCTGAAGCGGATGAAATGGACCGTCAGCGTCAAGGAAATCGACGCGCCCAAGGGTTCAACTTCGGCCCAGGAGGCACCCCTCATCCTCAAGCAGCTGCCGAAAGACGCCTTCATCGTCGCCCTGGACGAAAGAGGGGAAACCCTGGGCAGTCCTGAATTCGCCCAAAAGCTGGGAAAATGGCAAAATCAGGCGCCCGGCAACGAAATCACCTTCCTGATTGGAGGCGCAGACGGCTTTGACGCTTCAATACGTAAAAAAGCCAACTTTCTCATGTCGTTCGGCAAACAAACATGGCCTCATATGCTGGTTCGCGTTATGCTGTTAGAACAGATTTATCGTGCCCAGCAAATCTCTGCGGGGCACCCCTACCATAGGCAGTAATGTGAACAGGATAGCCAGATACTTTATCCTTTTCTTGACCGTCACGGGAATGTCATCCGCTATTCTCCTCTTGCCGGCCGCGGCTTACGCGGACAAGGCGCTTGAAATCCAGAAAGCCCTCGCGAACAAGAAAGCAGCCCACGCGGCGCTGACGGAAAAATCCAAGGCGCTTGATTCAGAAATTTCCAACCTCAGAAAAAACATCCTGAAAGTCTCCGGCGACCTGCGTTTCAGCGAGGAGAGCCTTTCCGACACGGACCAGCACCTGAAGGATCTCCGGCAGAAAAAGGCGGCCTGCCTCGAAAATCTTTATCAAGACCAGCAAGCGATGGGCGGCCTGCTCTCTGCGGCGCGCAAATATTCGCAGACATCGACCTCCAGCATGTTCGTCCAGGCAAAACCTATCGATGCGGCGCGCGCGTCGATAGTTATGAAATTGCTTATCCCCAGCATCAACCAGCAATCCTCCTCCTTGCAGGCGCAATTGTCAGAAATCGGAAAAATCGAGGTAAAAATCACGGAACAGCTGCAACTGCAAATGCAGCAAAACCAGAAACTCAATCACCAGCAGGATGCCCTCACTTCGTTGCTGGAGGACCGCAACAGGCTTTATCAAAGCACTGAAAGCCAGCGCCAGGAGCAGGAAAAAGAAGTGGCGGCCCTTACGAAAGAATCTCGTAATTTAGAAGAGTTAATGCAGAAACTTAAACAAAAAAGTCAAAACAGCGGGGCGGCGGCAAAGACAGCCCGCATCCCCCTGCCCTCCAACATTTTGCTCCCTGTCAGCGGCACAATTCATACTGGATTTGGGGACAAGGACGATCTGGGGGCGGAAAGCAAGGGCATCACCTTTCTCACGCGGCCGGGTTCCCGCGTTGTCGTGCCGCTTGCCGGAACGGTCAAGTTCGCCGGAACCTTCCAAAATTACAAGCAAATCTTG
>JAIOQI010000047.1 GCA_021413445.1 Alphaproteobacteria bacterium
GCAGCACCAGGATGGTGGCGGGCAGGGGCTTGCCCATGGCATTCAGCGCCGAATTTGATATCACCAGGATGCCCATCGCGCCGTAGCTGAGCGGGATAATGCGGAGATATTGCGCGGTATAGTCGATGACCAGGGGGTGGCTGTCGAAAAAGAGCGGTATCCTCTCCGCGAAAACCCACAGGATAACGGCGATCATGGCGCCCCAGATGAGCGAGTATCTGGCCGCAATGCTGGTGGCTTCGCTGATGCGGCCATAGTTTCCGGCGCCGAAATTCTGCCCGGTGAAGATGGAGACCCCGGCGCCGAGGGAATAAAACACCAATATCGACAGGCCTTCGATTCGCGTCGCGATGCCGAGCGACGCCACCGCTTCCTTGCCCATATCCGCCACCATCCAGGTGATGACGGCGGTGGATACCGGCGAAATCAGATTGTTGATGATGGAGGGGATGCCGACATGGAGGATTTTTTTCCAGGATTCCAGCGTGCCTTCGTGAAAAAGCCGCGCCAGCAGGATTTTTTTCCTGAAGCCGAGGAAATACAGGGACACCCCGCAGGTCAGGATATAGGTGACGACCAGCGTCATCGCCGCGCCGGACAGGCCCATCTGCGGGAACGGCCCCCAGCCGAAGATCAGGAAAGGGTCGAGGGCGGCGTTAATCACCGACATCAGCATCATCATCATGGACGGGAAATCGGTGTCGCCGGTGGCGCGGATGCAGGAATTGCCGACCATCATGATGGCGAGGAAGAACATGCCGCAATACCAGATCGCCATGTAGTGATGGATGAGGGGCAGTATCTCGGGTTTGGCGCCCATCCACACGAAAACATGGTCGATCAGGAAATAGCCGGCCAGGGCGGAGCTTAAGACGAGAATCGCCGTCAATACCAGGCTGTCCGTGGCCAGGCGGCGCAGTTTGTCGAAGTCCCCCTCCCCATAGGCGCGGGACAGCACGGAGGTGGTCCCCACGCTCAAGCCGAAAATGATGCCCATGAAGAACATCACCATCGGCAGGGTGAAGCCGATGGCCGCCAGCGCGCTGGTGCCGAGGTGGGAGATATAATACGTGTCGATGATGTTGAAGGCCGTCATCGCGAACATGCCCCACATCATGGGAAACGACAGGCGGCGCAGATGCGGCGCGATATCCCCTTCAAGCAGGCTGGTACGATGCGGGTTCAGTGGCGGTTCCTCTGTCTTTTCTTTTTATTGCGGCAGGTCGAAGAGCAGGACCTCGGCATCCCGGCGGGCGGTCAGGGAGAGTATGCTGTGTTCCTTTTCGATTGCAAGCCCGTCACCGGCCTCCAGCGGCTGTTCCTGGAAGTCCAGCGCGCCGCGGGCGATTTGCAGCCAGTATTTGCGCTCGGGCGCGACGGGGAAGCTGATCGTTTCGCCGGCGGTGATAGTGGCGGCAAACAACTTTGCCTTTTGTTTCATCACCAGCGATCCCTCCGCCCCGTCTTCGGAAACGACCAGGCGGAAGCGGTTGTGCATGTCCTCAGCGGGGAAGGTTTTTTGCTGGTATTCGGGCTGGCCGTTCATCTGGTCGGGCATAATCCATATTTGCAGCAAATGGACGTCCTCTGCTGCCGATTTATTATGTTCACTGTGCAGGATGCCCTTGCCCGCGCTCATCATCTGGATTTCGCCGGGGCGGATGGTCGAGCCGGTGCCGAGGCTGTCTTTATGCGTCAGGGCGCCGGACAATACATAGGTGATGATCTCCATATTCTTGTGGCCGTGGGTGTCAAACCCGGACTCCGGCGCGACCCAGTCTTCATTGATGACGCGGAGCGGGCCGAAGCCCATATGCTGCGGGTCATAATAATCGCTGAAGGAGAAGCTGTGCAGGCTTTTCAGCCATGAAGCTCCGGTGGCGCCCCGGTCATCGCTTTTTCTTACGGTAAACATATTTACCTCCTTGTTCGTTGATTATACTACCAGTATATATTATTCTCTTAATTAGATTAATACTTAAAAAATAGAATATATTGTTCTATTTTTTAGATTAATAGGAACAGATGGACAAGCTTTCCAATATGATCGCTTTCGTGACGGTGGCGGAAACCGGCAGCTTTGCCGAGACGGCCAGCCGCCTGAACCTGGCCAATTCTGTCATCAGCAAGCGAATCAAGGATCTGGAGGACCATCTCGGCACACAACTCTTGCAGCGCACCACCCGCCACCTCAACCTGACCGAGGCAGGCTATGTCTATGTCGAACATGCGCGGAAATTCCTCGACGAGCTGGCGGAGGTGGAGGAAAACCTGCGCTACAGCAACGACCATCCCGTCGGCGAAATCAAGATCAGCGCGCCGCTCAGCTTCGGCAATAAATTCCTCGGCCCCGCCGTCTCGTCCTTCCTCGACAAATACCCGGACGTGACGGTGAAGCTGATCGTCAACGACCGCACTGTGGATATCGCCGAGGAAGGTTTCGATCTCGCCATCCGCGTTGGCCCCCTGAAAGACCAGAACCTGATTGCCCGCAAGCTCGCGCAAAGCCGCCGTGTCGTGGTGGCCAGCCCCGAGTATCTCCGGAAGTTCGGCAGGCCGGAGACTCCGCAAGACTTGGGCAAGCACAACTGCCTGAGCTACAGCGGCCTTGCTGAAGGAAAGTCCTGGCCGTTCCGCAAAGACGGCAGGGAATTCTGGCAGCCGGTGGGCGGGCGCTTCATCGCCGACAGCGGCACGCTGTTGTGCGAAGCGGCGGTGCGCGGCTGCGGCATCGCCATTCTGCCGACCTTCATCGCCGGGCCGCATATCGTCAATGGCGAGCTGGAGATTTTGCTGGAAGATTTCGAGCAGGAGCCGCTGGCGATTCAGGCCGTCTATCAGCACAAGCGTCACCTCAGCGCCAAAACCCGCAAGCTGATCGAGCATCTGGCGGAATATTTCAAGGGGTTTGGCGGGTGATTAACAGGAGCTGATTTTGGGGCCATTTTAAAACCAACCATACACTGTCGTCCCCGCGAAAGCGGGGATCCAGTTGGGTCTTTTTTGCTGGAAGAAAAACACCAACTAGGCCCCTGCTTTCGCAGGGGTGACGCTTTAATATCACTCCACCACAGCCCCTTTCTCCCCATCCCGGAAGCGGATTTTGATTTTTTGCCCGGCGGCGGTTTTCGCGGCGGAGGAAATGATGCCGTCCTTGTCATCGAAAACTACCGCATAGCCGCGCTCCAGCACGCGCTCGAAAGACAGGCTTTCCAGCAGGGCGGAGAGATTTTGCAGCTTGACCGTGCGGTCTTTGAGGATTTTCTGTTCGGTATGGCCAAGCCTTTCGCCGTATCCCGACAATATGCGCAGCATGTCCTTGACCTGGCGCGTCAGGTTCTGCGGCGAGAGTTTGGCAGAGAGTTCATTGAGCTTTGCGCTGCGGCGGTGCAGCCAGTTTTGTAATCCCAGATCCAGTTTCGAGGAAAGATGGTCAAGGCGCTGGATGGCGGTTTCCAGCAGCCGCTTCGGGTCGCCGAGGCCGCGCCCCAAGCCTTGCAGATTGGTTCTATGCTGTTGCAGCAGGCGGTGGATGGAGGACAGCAGCCGCCGCTTCGTATCCATCATCAGCGCCAGCAGTTCGGCGCGGACCGGCACGGCCTTTTCGGCGGCGGCGGTGGGGGTGGGCGCACGCAGGTCGGCGGCGTAGTCGATCAGCGTGGTGTCCGTCTCATGCCCGACGGCGGCAATCAGCGGAATATCGCTGGCCGCGGCGGCGCGCACGACCATTTCATCGTTGAAGGGCATCAGGTCTTCCAGCGATCCGCCGCCGCGCGCCACGATCAGCAGGTCGGGGCGGTAGGGCGAATCGGCGGGCAGGGCGTTGAAGCCGCGGATGGCGGCGGTGACCTGTTGCGCGGCGCTTTGTCCCTGCACCATCACCGGCCAGAGCAGGACGTGGCGGGGAAATCTTTCATCGAGACGGTGCATGATGTCGCGGATCACGGCGCCGGTCGGCGAGGTGATGACGCCGATCAGGCGCGGCAGGTAGGGGATGGGTTTTTTGCGCGCCGGATCGAATAGCCCCTCGGCGGCGAGTTTCTTGCGCCGGTCTTCCAGCATCTTCAGTAGCGCGCCCTGCCCGGCCAGCTCCATGGTTTCGATGATGAGCTGGTAGTTGGAGCGCCCGGGATAGGTCGTCAGCCGCCCGGTGCAGACCACTTCCATGCCCTCTTCCGGCTTGATAGAGAGGCGGGAGACGGTGCCTTTCCAGCACACGGCGTCCAGCACCGCCTCGGCATCCTTCAGCGCGGTGTAGAGGTGCCCGGACTTGGCGACAGTGACCTTGGAAATCTCGCCCCGCACGCGGACGAAGGAGAATCCCTCTTCGACCATGCGCTTGAGCTTGTGGCTCAGCTCGCTGACCGTATATTCGGGCGGCGCGTTGCTGCCTTCTAAGGGCGGCAGGCCGAAGGGGTCGTTTTCATTGAAAAGGTCGTTGTGGGACATGCTTCTACAGCCAGGGGCCGCTTTTCATGCCCAGGTTCCAGTCCTTGGTCAGGCGGTATTTGCCGTCCTGGCCCTTTTCGACGAAGGCCTGCAGCGTCGGATAGGTGGCTTCCGCCCCGGCAACATAATTTTCGTCCTTGAGGATGAAAGAAATTTTTTCCCGGTCGCTTTCGAGGCACAATTGGGCAATTACCGGGTCGTTTTTGTCAGTCGGGGTCAGGACCGTATAGCTATGGCCTTCATGGGTTTTTGTTTCTGCGGTAAAGGCGATTTCTTTGCCGGCGTATTTGTTGAAAACCCGGTTGAGTTTGTCGAAGTATTCTTTGCTGATTTTCATGTGCAATCGCTCCCTATTTTAAAAATGAGCCGGAAGGGTAACAAGGCCTCCCCGGGCTGTCAATCAGCGTCTCTCCCTGAAAAATTCCTTCAATATCCCCGAACAGGCCTGCTCCTCGATGCCGCCGTAGGTTTCCGGCTTGTGGTGGCAGGTGGGGTGGCTGAAAATTTTCGGGCCGTGCTCGATGCCGCCGCCCTTGGGGTCGTAGGCGCCGAAATAGACGCGGCGGATGCGGGCGAAGGACAAGGCGGTGGCGCACATCGGGCAGGGCTCCAGCGTCACATAGACGTCGCAGTCCGGCAGCCGCGGCGCGCCCTTGATCTTGCAGGCGCGTTGCAGGGCCAGCAGCTCGGCATGGGCGGTGGGGTCGTTGCTTTGTTCGGTCTCGTTGCCGGCGGCGGCCAGCACTTTTCCGGTAGCGGCCTCGACGACCACGGCACCGATCGGGACTTCCCCCCGCAACGCGGCGGCTCTGGCTTCCAGCAGGGCTTGTGTCATATAATGCATTTGGTTCATAAAAACGGTATAACACAAACATGACGGCAGACGGGACAGAAAAAGGCGAACGGATCTCCAAACGGCTGGCGCGGGCGGGCGTCTGTTCGCGCCGCGACGCGGAGCGGATGATTGCGGCGGGGCGCGTGACGCTGAACGGAAAGACTCTGGAAACGCCGGCGGTCAATGTCTTTGAAAATGATAAAATCCTGGTCGATGGCCAGCCGGTCGGGCAAAAAGAGCCGACGCGGCTGTGGCGCTATCACAAGCCGAAGGGGCTGGTCACGTCGCACAGCGATGAAAAAGGCCGCGACACGATTTTCGATCATCTGCCGAAGGATATGCCGCGGGTGATTTCGGTCGGCCGCCTCGACCTCAACAGCGAGGGGCTGCTGCTGCTGACCAATGACACCCGGTGGGCGGCCCAGCTGCTCGATCCAGCCGCTCATGTGGACAAGACCTACCACGTGCAGGTGCGCGGCCTGATCGACGAGTCCACCGTTCAGCGCGTCGCGCGGGGAGTCAGGGAAGAAGGCTCCGGGGAACAGCTCGACGTCAAACGGGTGTCGCTATTGCGGGTGGGATCCCGCAGCAGCGGCTGGCTCGAGATCGTGCTCGATGAAGGAAGAAACCGTCACATCCGGCGGCTGCTCGCCGCGCTCGGCATCGAGGTGCTGCGGCTGGTGCGGGTCGCGATCGGGCCGCTGGCGCTGGGGACACTGGCCAAGGGCAAGTGGCGGATGCTGTCGGCAGATGAAGTGCGAGCCCTGGGTAATCCTTCGATGTCTGGCTGTTGAACTACCTGGCGGCCAGCGTGGCGCTCCAGAGTGAAGGCTGGATGCTCAGCTAGACGAGGGGCCATGGGAGCTTGTGGACAGCAAGGACGGCAGCCACGCCGAGCAGCCCTCGCTCGGTCGTCGCTGCCGTCACTGCCCTATCCTGCCGTTCCTTGTGTCGCGACAGCTTCTACTGAGCTACTGCTCTTCCTCTCCTTCCCGCCGTGGGCGCTCCAGCCGCGCGATCACACCGGCGTGATCGCTCTGCCAGATCGGATAGAGCGGTCCGGGCACCCGGAAGAGGATGCGGTGAAACGCTCCCCTCATCCTCTCCCCCCGGCCGAACCCGCGGGCGAAGATGAGATCAATCCGCTGATTGAGCCCGGGGGCCACATTGGAGAGATCGGCATCGTGACAGCAGGTGAAACCGTCGCTCTCATTGTGGCGCAGCGTCAGCCAGGTGTCCTGGAAACCGGCGGCCTGCG